>CAZFXE010000047.1:0-10339 GCA_964522945.1 uncultured bacterium | reverse complement strand
CAGTGCGAAATTTTGAAAAATCCGCAGAAAGAGCAACCTTAGACCTGCGTGATATCGTGAATAGCGTGAATATTATAATGGGCCAAATGCCTTTCTCAAAAACACATCCTCAATTAATGGAAGTCGAGGGAACAGTGATTACTAGATCTTCCTATGCGAATAGTTTTCCTGTGACTCTTCAAGGTTATTTCCCTGAGATAGGTCTGCAACAGCCAACACTGGAAATAAATGGTGTGGTTTTAGACCCAAATGATGTTAGCTATTTTAATTTAGCTAGAAACTTGGCTAGAAATGTTTTCTCAATCCTTGGTTGGACCGCAGTGGGGGTAGGAGGGGTAGGTATGGTTAACCGTTCTTGGAAATTTTATGACTATTTTACCTTTTCCAAGGTCTACGGACGCGAAGATGAATCATCTGAGGGAGAATATTTTACAATGATTTTAGCAGCTGGAGCAGCTTGTCTGGTTTTTAGTCATCTTTGCTTTGGAAATAATGCCGGAAATGCGGATCACGCAACTCTAAGAAAGATAACGTTTGATGTGCCTTTCGATAAATTAGGCCCTGATAAGGGGACAGTAGACCTAGTAAAAGGGGTTGTAAAATTTCCAAGAAAGAGCTGGATTTTTAATTATAGTGATGATTTTCCTATTAGAATTACCGTGTTACCAAATAGCCCTGGAACTATCCTATTGCGGTCAACCTATCCTAAAATACAGAATTTCGAAAAAGACAGAGAAACATTTATAAGTGAAGTTGAGCTTCACTCTTCCAAGAAGGCCCGTAAAGGAGATCAAGAAAGTCGGATTTTTATTCAGGCTCCACCAAGGTGGGAGCTTGATTTGAAAACAAAGAAAATTGAAATGCCAGAAATTAAAACAGGACAGAAATACAAACTTCCTAAGGGCGTTAAAGGAAAAAGTTATGGATGCGAACCCATAACTGAAACCCAAGATAGAGTGGAATATAAGATTTGGACTAAAGCATTGGGACATGGGAAATCTGGATGGGCAGTTTTTCGTTTGCAGTGTGAGGCCACTTGCATCCGACCTTCCCCACCAGATCGAAAAAAATTCGAAGAGATTATCTTAAATTGGGGAAGCTCTGTTGTTAAGGATGTGCCTTCTAATTTTAAGGTCATCTTCGTAGCTTTTGATGGAACCTCGAGCGAATTTGTTCGTCAGGACTTATCCAACCGGTATATTGAAATCAAAACGATCAAAGGGAACAAACTTGAAATAAAAGCAAAGCGTCCTAATGAGATTAAGTTCTAAGGGAAAAAGCAATTGTGTACAATCGCAACCGTTTAAAACTGTATCTTGTCCTGCTTTAGTTGCACAAATATGCCGTGCATTTTTGGAATCCACTATGAGATTAAGCGACAGCTATAGGTCATGGGGTTTATGGAGTAGCGGAACAGAAAACCAGTTTAAGAATTATAAATAGCCTTTAGGTTCGCTCCCTAGAGGAGGCAGGTGTGATTTAGAAATTCATCACACCTGCAAAAAGCAAATTATACTTCGACGGAGTAGACCATACGAAATGGTTTTTGCGTTTTAGGGTTGATAGGAGCTGCGTGATCAACAGCTTCTTTCACAGAACCAACTTTGAGAGGAGTAACTTCCTGGGTATTTGCACTCCAGCCACTCTTTATCATGCATTGCTCAAGACTATTAACCTCATTGCTTTTGACAATATTTGCGCCTACGAGAATCAACTTCATTGGATTTAGCGCGATGATGCCTGGATCTTGAACAATTTCAAGGTTATCACCGTAGATGGTCAAAACCCCGACACTCTGATGCTGCTGTTGTTCTACCCCAAGCCTCCGGGTAAGATCGTTAATAGAAGCCAGACGATAATTTGGATTTCCTATGGCTCTATTAGGCAACACAGGTTCAGTAGGTACTTGTACGGAGTAGACCATACGAAATGGTTTTTGCGTTGTAGGGTTGATAGGAGCTGCGTGATTCTCAGCTTCTTTCACAGAACCAACTTTGAGAGGAGTAACTCCCTGGGCATTTGCACACCAGCCCTTCTTTATCATGCATTGCTCAAGACTATTAACCTCATTGCTTTTGACGATGTTTGCGCCTACGAGAATCAACTTCATTGGATTTAGCGCGATGATGCCTGGATCTTTAATAATTTCAAGGTTATCACCGTAGATGATCAAAACTCCGATATTCTGATGATGCTGTTGTTCATTCTCAAGCCTCCAGGTAAGATCTTCAATAGAAGTCAGACGATTGTGTAAATTTCCTATGGCTCTATTATCTAACACAGGTTCAGTAGGTGCTTGTATTGGACAAAAATAATTCAAAGCACTGCCGAGGACAGGGATGCTACGAAGAATAGAAACGTCTTTTTGGGCTAAAGAAGGCGCTGTCTGTGCCATGCCATTGTCACGAGCATGGTAGAACAAAATGGTGCCAAGCCCAACTGTTGCAAGTACTGCAATTACTGGATAAGCTAAATCTACTTTTGATGATGAATTTACTGATAAAACCATATTTCCTCCAATTTTTCCAAAGAGGGTATGGAATCGGTCGATTAATCGCCAGATTAACTTTGTTCATAGCTTGCTGCGGCTTTGCAAAATCGATTCCCATACCGCAGGCCGTAGATCAGGAATGCTGTCATGCGATTTGGAAACCAGTTTTACTTTGCCGGCCAGAGCTCTTTATCACCTGTTTACCGCCCCGGTTAATAAAATTTACTTATTGCCGGTTTGGATCATGGTGTTGATGACTCTTTGGGAGACGCCAGACTTTTTCAAGTCGATGATGTCGGCTGAGCTTAAGTAAAAAACACTTTTCGTCTCAAAGAAAAACTCAATATAAAAGGGTGTGATTAATCACACCCGTGTAGGAAAAATTATGTTCTGACGCTGTAGACCGTAGGATTGACTGCTAGATCAGCTTTAACGGCTTCGTCTACAGAATTGACTTCAATGATACTCACTTCACCAAATGTATCTGTATGCCAGCCATTCTTGACCATGCGTTGCCCAAGACTGTCATTATCAAAGCTCATGACAATTTGTACACCCACTAGAATTACCTTCTTTGGATTTAGCGCGAGGATGCCTGGATCGTTAATAATTTCAAGCTTATTACCGTAAATGACTAAAGTGTCTGTAGTCTCACGTTGCTGTTTAAGCATACGGGTGAGTTCCTCAACAGAATCAATTCGATTGTTAAAACCGATGTGTAGGGGAAGTAGCTTTGCAGTTTTTATTGGGTTGAAGTGGTTATAAACATAGCCAATGAGTGGAACGTTGGATAGGAAAGCAAAACGTCCTTTGTCTAAAGAAGTGACTATTGGCTGTGTCGAGAGATTTCCACGAAAGCGGTAGAACAGCACGGTACCAAGTGCAAGTGCTGTAACTGCAGTAAAACCTAAAACGACTTTTGATGATGAATTGACTGATAAAACCATATTGCCTCCAAATTTCCGGAAATAATAAGGGATCAGCCAATTAGCTGCAGCTATTACTTAAACCTTAAACACACGGTAGATCGTAGGCTGGTAGGCTACGGGGCCGTAGACACCTTCTTCTACAGACGGGACTTTAACGACTCTCAAGAACTCGCCATCTAAACACCAGCCAGCGTTGATCATGGATGTCACAAAGCTACTATTCTTTTTGGTGTCAATGCAACAGCCCGAGAAAACCAATTTCATTGGCTCTAGCGCTAGGATGCCAGGGTCTTCAGCTATTTCCAAATTATGAAAACCATAAATAACTAAACTTTCGCAAGCCGGGTGTTGTTCTTTAGCAGCAGTAAGCGCATCGGCAAGTTCTTGAAAAGTTTTCACTGCCTTCAATGGGGCTCCTATGTATAGACGTGGTTTTATTGGATCCATTGGATCCATTGGATTCATGGGGTCATGAACCCAGCTAAAGTTAGGGCTATCTATGGAAGAAACACGTTCTTTATCTAAAGAAGATTCTAGGGGTTGTGCCGGTCTATTTCCACGAGCGCGAATAAATAAGACGGTACAAATTGCGAATCCTACAACTACTGTAAAGCCTAAAACTACTCTTGATGAGTAATCGACAGATAAAACCATAGCGCCTCCAGTTTTTAAGGAAATAATATATAGTCAGCCAATTAGCTGGTAGGGCTACTTATTTCCGGTTTGGATCATGGCGGTAATGATTTTTTGAGAGACGCCTGACTTTTTCAAGTCGACGATATCGGCTGAGCTTAGGTAAAAAATGCTTTTAGTGTCATTGATCTGTTTCATGATCACTTCATCGCTTAAGCCTGCGCGGGACATTTTTTTGATATCATCGGTAGAGAGCTGCTCACCGTTGTCGATTTTCTTTACAGTCCGAGGGGACTGTTTCTCAAGGGAGCTGCGGTCGGATTCATCCAAAGTAGTCACAGCTTTTGTTTTATCAGCGCTAGAAAGAGCGGCTGTAAAAGATAAGCTGATCAAGATGAGGAATAGTCGGTACATCGTTCTACCTTTCTACAAAATATCAGCGCAATGAGCAAGCTTTAAATATTTTTTCGGACGCGCGAGAGCCCTGCAGCTAGGGTCGCTAGGAACATGGCTGCTGCAGCGAAAATGTAAAAATCGACGGGAAGGCGAGCGGTCAGGTACCGTTCCAAGCCGAGGCCTGTCAGTGCAGCGATCGATCCGATCGCTTGGCTGACGCCTAAGATTTCTCCTTGGTCAGCCATGGAGGCTTGGTTGGAGATTCCGACAAAAAGATATGTCCATGTCAAGGCAGCTCCGATGTTGGTGATGACAAAAGCGGAGATAAAAAAGAAAGGGTCTGGCAAGGCGCCGGCAAAAGCTAAAAAACAAGCAAGAAGCAGAAGAAGCCGGTAAAGGACGCGGGAAGTAAATAGAGGGGCATACCGACTCAGCAGCCAGTTGGTGCCAGACCATATAAGACCTAAGCCAACCAAGAAAAAGAGGATCGATTGATTAGAAAAATCAAATTGTTCTGTCAAATGCTGCGGGAGGTATTGCAGTGAAGGAACCCAGGCCATCATGAATAAAAAGAAACACAGATAGAGAAGGTTCAGCTGACGGGAGTTAAAAAGCCGTTCGATGGCTCTAACAATTTTCCAAAAGCCAAATGGTTGAGAGGTTTTGATTGGATGTGTTTCTTGAAAAAAAATTAAGAGGAGGGTGATGTTAAACAGTCCTAAGATTGCAGAGAGCCAAAAGGGAAAGCTGGGGGAGAATCTTGCAAATAAGTCTCCTGAGAGAATCGCGCAAATGTAGCTGACGCCTCCGACGGCTGCCAGCAAACTGAAATTGTGCACCTTATGCTTAAGAGTGCGTGACATGTCAGCAAGAGAAGCTAGACAAAGAGTTAAGTTTCCGGCGAAAAATCCTGCCAAGAACCTTCCGATCAAAATCCAAGAAAAACCTCCCCAGTGAAAGGCTGATCCCATGATGGCGTTTCCGATGATCGTCCCTCCAATCGAGATAAGAAAGGTTTTTTTTCGGCCAATCCTATCGGAAAGGGCTCCGAAAATAGGAGCTCCTAGCGATTGAGCTAGTGGAAAAATCAAGATGGTAAAAAGAGCCAGAACGGGTCGTTCTGCCTGGGAAATAGGGATAGAGGCATCTTGGCCCAAGACCAAAGGTCCGAAAAGTAGGAAAACGATGGCAAAACCAAAGTGATCGATGAAATAGGTGAGGAGAACGGGAATGATACTTCGGCGAAGCTTCATTCCCTATGAATAACAGCTTCTTACTTTCTTGCCATTTCTTTTTGGGCAAGGACGGGCTCTTCTCTGAAACGGTAGCCGACACCGCGGACGGTCTCAATCCAATCAAAGCCGGGGCCGAGTTTCTTTCTCAAAGAAGCGATGTGCACATCGATATTGCGATCGACGATGAACGCATCATCATTGTGGATATCATCCAAGAGTTGGTTACGGGTCAAGACTTTGCCTCGATTAGTCAGAAGTCTTTTAAGAATGCCGAATTCAGAAAGGGTGATAGCGATGATCTTATCTAACCTGCGCAAGAGGTACCGGTCGACCTCGAGTGTAAAATCACCAAAGGAGAGGACTTTAGGTGTTTTTTCTGCTTCTTTCCCACGGCGAAGAACTGCCTTGATGCGAGAGAAAAGAACTTTGGGAGAAAAAGGTTTAGCAACATAGTCATCAGCGCCGAGCTCTAAACCTAAGATGACATCTATTTCATCTCCTTTTGCAGAGAGAACAATGACAGGGATGTTTTTAAGTTCTGGGTTGCTTTTCATTTTTCGGCAGATATCAAAGCCGTTTTGACCAGGAAGCATGATATCTAAAATAACTAGATCTGGTTTTTCACGCTCAATAGCTCGATAACCGTTCAGACCGTCTACCTCTACATGCATTTTGTAGCCTGAAAGCTCGGCCTGGAGCTTGATGAGAGCTGCAATATCCTCTTCATCTTCGATGAGTAAAATGCGTTTCTTGTGAGTCATGGGTATTCCTCCGAAAGAGGAGAATTTAATCATGTGTATAAAAAAAATTCACTCTTTTTCTTCAAATCTCGAAAACATAATTGCTTAAAGCAACTTCTGGAAGAGTGTGGCCAAGGAAGGTTTTGCCTAAGAAACGGAACTTTTCTGGATCATCGGAAACAATAAATTGGATAGTAGGCTCTATGAGATGATTGGTCAGTTGCTTTTCTTCTAGGAGTTGTTTGAGTGAGGCTGCACAAAATTGTGCAGGGTCGATGATTTGGACGTTAGGGCCGACGGTCTGCTGAATTTGTTTTAAGAGCAGGGGAAAGTGGGTGCATCCTAAAATAATCGTGTCGATGTCTTTATTTTTTAGGGAGTGGAGATATTCATACGTTGCCATGGCGGTAATGGGATGGTCGATATAGCCTTCTTCAACGAGATGGACGAGCAGTTGACACGCAATCGGGGAAATCTCAGCGTTAGGGAGTATTTTTTGAATCGCATTTTGATAGGCTCCAGAGGCAATCGTTCCGCGAGTTCCTAAGATGGCAATCTTTCCACGCTTGGAAATCTGTGCGACTTGTTCAATCATCGGTGTTGTAACGCCGATCACAGGGATCTCGAACTTCTGCTGCAGCTCTTCTAGAGCAAAAGAACAGGCGGTATGACAGGCAACAACTAAGACTTTGATTCCTTGCTCTATCAAAAAAGAGGCGTTTTCCATGGAATACCGTAGGATGGTTTCCCGGCTTTTTGTTCCATACGGAAGGCGGGCGGTATCACCGAAATAAATGATGTTTTCAGAGGCAAGCAAAGACCGAATGGCCTTCATCACGGTAAGTCCGCCGAATCCTGAATCAAAAATTCCGATGCTGGCAGCTCTGTCAGTGCTCATTTAGGGATCGTCAGTTCTTGTCCGATGACAATTTTATCTGAAGACAGTTGATTGGTTTTTTTCAAAGCGTCTGCCGTTGTTCGATATGTGCGTGCGATTTTTTCTAGGGAATCGCCGGGTTTGACGCGGTAGGTGCTTTCAGCAACGGTTTCTGGTGCAGCATAGGCTTTAGACATTTGAGACAGCGTTGAACGGAGCTTACTCACTTCGCCAAGCTTGCGGTCGATCTCTTGGATTTGATCTCGATAGTGGGAAAGAGAAGTGGTGGTTTGGTTAGCGTTTGACATGAGCGATTTTAGATCACCGCTCATCTTATCAATTGTTTTTTCAAGAAGTGCGATTTTACGCTGCAAGGATACGACGTCTCCTTTGGGGGAAGCGTTAGCCATTTCGCGGGTCTCAAATTTTTCTTCCAGCAGTTTTAACTCAACTTCCGTGCCATGCAGGGAATGTCTGAGATCGGCAATTTCCGTTTTCATCTCTTCAAAGACGTGCTCGTTGCCTCCGCGAAGAGCGGTGAGTGCAGAAGTGCACCCCCAAATGAGGGGGGTGCATAGAAAAATGAGAGCAATTTTTTTATTCATCGTTTGTCATGAACCCGGAAGTGAGCGCGGCGGTTTTTAGCCCACGCATCAGGGTTATGTGCAGGGTCAAACGGCTTCTCTTTTCCGAAAGAGATCGTGTGAACTTGATCCGGATGGACTCCTTCTTTGACGAGGAGCGAGCGGACGAAGTTGGCGCGTCTGGTTCCTAATGCAAGGTTGTAAGCTTCAGGAGCGCGCTCATCGCAGTATCCTTCGACAATCACGTTGATATTAGGATGTGATTTCATATACGCAGCAATGCGGCGGATTGATTCTAAATATTCTTTTCCTTTCACTGTGTGTTCATCGGTATTGAAGAAGACAGGAGTGAAAATGGTAGCCAGCGAGCCTTTAGGATCATTAAATTCATCGATAGAGGGCATTCCTGCTTCGCCGAGGTCTCGGCTGGGCTGGCGGACTGATCTCTCAGCGAATTGAGTTTTCAGATCGTCTTCGTTGAGAGGAATAAATTCTTCATCAACAGGACCTACGAGGCCGTCGCCTTTTTTGGAGTTTGCATCCCAAAGCGAGGAAGTGTTTTGGTCACTATATTTATATCCGGCGCCTGTTTGATTATCGTCCCAAATGTTGCCAGATCTATTTTGACATCCTGTGGCTAGAAGTGCGCAAACGCTCAAGAAGCACACTTTTAAGACCTTTGATTTTTTCATATTCGTATCCTTGTTGTATTAACGTGTTCCCCATGCCGGGTAATGTTTTATGCCTGTACCCTGGCCTCCCGGGGAGATTTTCACCACGTCAGGCTGGTTTAAATTCACAATATATAATTCTGATATATGGCCATCAGTCGAGTTAAAGACGAGATGTTTGCTATTGGGTGCCCATGAAGGGTTTTCTTTATTTCCCGTTCCATCCGTCAGCTGCCATTCTTCTTTGCTCTCGAAGTCGTAAATCCAAATCTGCCTTGTTCCCTTTGTTTTAGCACTGTACGCTAATTTCTTTCCATCAGGAGACCAAGCGGGACATGAATTTTCATGATTTTGTTTTGTAATTAGAACTGGAGTAGGACGCTTCGATGTAAAAGTTGCAGGTATGACGTAAATCCTTGGCGCTCCGTCTTTATCGGAAACAAAAGCGATCTTTGAACCATCGGGACTAAACGTCGGAGACGCTTGAGTCGAGCGGGGATAAGAAAAAAGTTGAACCGGTTTTCCTGTTCCGCCTCTTTCAGGATTAAACTCTTGTAAAAAGAGATCAGTCCTTCCGTCAACCTTTCCAGAGACATCGGAAATAAAGGCGACTTTATCCCGCCGAGGAGAAATCGCCGGGAGCAGTTGATTGCCGCGTAAATCGATCAGCCGTTTGCCAACGCCTTCATTAAAGGAGGCGATAAAAACCTTCGGCTGTCCCACCTTGTAGGAGACGTAAAGAAACTGAGAACTGGAAGGGATAAAGACGGGAGTAATGGAATAACTTCCCTCGTGCGTCAATTGTTTAGGATTTGCTCCGTCCCAGTCGCAAGACCAGATTTCAGAGATCCACTTCTCATTGTTCCGTTGTTTTGCAGCGTAAAGAATGCGGCCGTTTGCAACACCGGGCTGTCCATAGAGTGATTTATAAATCGCATCGGCTAAACGGTGGAGTTGGACTCTATCTCTTCCAAGAACTCCAGAAAGGGTCATCGCAGGAAATTGCTTGAGAGAGCCGGTTTGAGGTGAAAAGACTGAAAAAGAAAGCGATTTATCTTGAATATTTCCTTTAAGGACATGCACCGCTCCACAATTCTTCCATGTTGCAGTGTTAAACCGCTCTGCGGGGGTGGGTTGAGATAAAGTTTGTTCGCGAACGTTATTGATAGGCAGAACTTTTGTCGATCCGTTATGGCTAAAGTCAAAATTGAGGACCGATTCTAATTGGGCGAGATAATCAGAGCCAAGAGAGCTATCAGAGCCAAGCTTCCCAATGTAGATGGGCTCTAACGGGCTTGTGGTGCTCAAATAGATGCGGATTTCTTCTTGCGGGGCTTCAGCTGCTATCGCAGCACCGATGAGCAAAAGGGATAAGCACAAGTTTTTAAATTTCATTACAAAATGTGAAAGTAAAAGTTTTTTCTTTATCTAATATCAACGGAAATCTCAAGAGCGGCAGATGTTTTTCAAGATAAGCTTTATTTTTGTGGCTCTCAGCTTGTAAAACACTTAAGCGCGCTACAGTCCCGTCTTTTTTTATAGTCATTTGGATTTTAACCTCACCAATTTCAGGAAGATTCAAAGAGGTGTGAAGGAAGGAGGCTAACGTCCCTTCTTCAGTTACTTCACTGGCATCGTCTCCATCAAAATCCGGAAAAGGAATTTGCGAGGGCGACGATCTCTTTACTTTAGGTACATCCAATTTTGACTGCGGCTTAGAATATACTTTGTCATCAATTTTTGCGAGAGCTTCATCAATTTCTTTCCAAACTTTATCCGGAGC
>CAZFXE010000046.1:0-10440 GCA_964522945.1 uncultured bacterium | reverse complement strand
AAGAGTTTATTGGAACAGGAAGAAGAAAAACAGCCGTCTCCTCAGTGAGAATGCGTCCTGGCTCAGGAAAAGTTAAAGTTAACAATCGTAACTTTGAAGTTTATTTCCCACTGGCCATTCAGCGAGATCTGATTTTATCTCCCTTCAAAAAAGTCAGTGATCATAAGAAGTATGATCTCGTTATCCGCGTTAAAGGCGGCGGAACAGAAGCTCAAGTGATCGCGACCCGTTTAGGGATCTCCCGCGCACTTCTGGGTGAAGACGAAACTCGCAAAGTTGAGCTCAAGCCTCTTGGTTACCTCACTCGCGATTCTCGTAGGAAAGAACGTAAGAAGTACGGTCTTCGAAAAGCTCGTAAACGTTCACAGTTCTCGAAACGTTAATCGAATCAGTTTTACCTTATTCACAAAGTCCTTGGGATCCGTCCCAAGGACTTTTTTTTTACATGCAGCAGACCTTATTGACTGTTGTAAAAAAATAATTTAAGCGTTATGCGCTGAAGTATGCAAGGAAAGTCAGTCGCTCAGTCCGCTATTCACGATCAGACCACAGTTGTATTCCCTAACGACCTCAATGCGTATGGGACGCTATTTGGGGGAAGAGTGTTGGATTTGTGTGATCGATTGGCTGGTGTGGTTGCCAAGAGACATTCAGGCAAGGCCTGCGTCACGCTGGGGATCGACTCGGTGAGATTTTTAGCGCCGGCCAAGCACGGCGATATCTTGGTGTTTAAAGCCTCTATGAATAGAGTTTGGAAGACTTCGATGGAGATCGGACTGAAGGTTTTTAAAGAAGATTTCAGGACACAAGAAAGAGTCCATATTCTTTCGGCATATTTTACATTTGTGGCGTTAGACGATCATCTGAAACCGGTTGAAATTCCGCCAGTGCTTCCGCATTCAGCAGATGAAAAGCGGCGCTATGAACAAGCGGAAGAGCGTCGGTTGATCCGTTTGAATCAGAAACGATAAACTTCTTTATATTTCGTATTTAGATAATTCACATAGTCAGATTCATGGAGCGGTTTTTCTGAGATGCGCTGGACAAGCTCTTCTGGAGTATACTGCCGTCCATACTGATGGATATTGGTGCGGAGCCACTCACGGATGAAGCCAAGCTCTCCCTCAGAGACGCGTTTTTGCCAGTCAGGATGGGCCTTTTCAAAGGCATGGAAGAACTGCGCGGCATAGAGGTTGCCGAGGACATAGGTGGGGAAGTAGCCCACAAGCCCAAAGCCCCAGTGGACGTCTTGCAGGCATCCTTCTGCATCTTCAGAAGGAGTGATGCCAAGATAGTCTTGCATCTTTTGATTCCAGACAGCAGGGATGTCTTTGACTTTAAGAGAACCCTCTAGAAGGGCTTTTTCGATTTCAAAACGGATGATCACGTGGAGGCTGTAGGTGACTTCATCGGCTTCGACTCGGATGAAAGAGGGATTAACTTTATTGACGGCTAGGTAAAACTCGTCGAGTTGGACGTTTTTTAGTTGAGGAAAGTCCTTTTGGAGGAGAGGTAAAAAATGGGTCCAGAACGGTTTGGTGCGGCCGATGCGGGTCTCCCACCAGCGGGATTGGCTTTCATCGATGCCAAGAGAAGATTGTTCTCCAAGAGGAGATCCAAACTGCTCGAGGCAAAGGCCCTTATTGTAGAGGCCGTGGCCTCCTTCGTGGATAACGGAGAAGACGTTGGACAAAATGTCGTCGTGATGTGTTCTGGTCGTCATCCGGGTATCTAAAGGATGTAGAGGCATGCAAAAAGGATGGACGGAAAGATCCAGGCGGGAATCTTCATGGGTAAATCCCATGACTTTGAGGATTTTTCTTCCAAACTGCATTTGCAATTCTGAATTGAACTCGCCTTTGAGGCAGGCGGTATCAATTTGAGGCTGAGCCTTGATGTTTTTGACAAGGGTTGTGAGAGCTGTTTTTAGCCTGTCAAAGAGGGGAGTTAGTTTGCTAACTGTCATGCCTGGTTCATAAAGATCAAGGAGGGCATCATACGGGTGGTCTTGATAGCCCAAAAGATCGGCTTTTTTTCTGCTGAGCTGGAAAATTTTTGTCAGGCTGGGGGCAAAGTGAGAGAAATTGGAAGTTTTTTTAGCTTCGCTCCAGATATTGCCGGAAATCGCACAGGCGGATGTGAAAGTCTTGACAAACGATGCGGGGAGTTTGATTGCCTGGAGGTGGTCTCTACGCCATTCTCTAAGAGCTGCGCACTTAGCAGGGCTCAAAGAAATATCCAAGACTTGGCCTGACTCTAGATCGATGAGCTGGTTGAGAAGATGAGAAAATTTTGTGCTGGTCTTGAGTTTGTGGATGTGTCCGGCCATGAGCCCTTTTTGCTCTGCACGAAAATCGATAGCATGGGATGGCATGAGGGTTTCTTGGTCCCAATCAAGAAGATATTCAATCGAAGTCAGCGTTTTTATCGTTTTTGAGAGCTCGAAAAGCTGATCATAGAGGGTCTTTTTCGATTTCATTGGTTCTCCTAACTGTAAGGATTTTTTCTATCCTGTCAATGATCCAATTATGGAAGGGGGTGCAAAGCGCTAGGCTTAAAAAGAAAAGCACGAGGCATCCGCTTCCGACAATGATGTCAGAGGCCCAATGAGCTCCGACGATCAAACGGGGAAGGATCCGGAAGATCGCATAGAGAGCTGCATAGATCCCAAGTTTTCTTCCTGCATAAAAGCTGTACAAAACAGTGAAGAATATAAGGGTGGTTGCATGATCGCCGGGGAAGCTGTTAACGGTTTCATCCTTGACGATCAGCCAAGGGACTTCTTTAGAAAGGCGGGTGCAAGGGGTAATGACTAAAGAGGGGCTTTCGCGGGGAATTAGTGCATGGTGTCTGAGGAAGGTGCGGTTCACGAAATAGATCACGCTTCCAGCAAGGATGATGCAAAAGATGAACTCCGCAGTGCGGCGGATCCGTTTTTCTTTAGGAGCGGCACGGATGGCTAGGATGAAAAAGAGCAAAAAGATGGCGTCTTCAACCAAATCGGCTTTTCGATGATTGACAAGAGCCCAGAATACTTGGACCCACGGATGGCCCTCGAGAGTGAGATTGAGTGATTTGAAGATCGCAATGTCTAGACTTTGCCAAAGCGGAAAGGTCACGGGCCAAAGAAAGGAACCCATTAGGAAGATGATTGCGGATAGGGATAGTACAAGGGGTTGCCATTTCATGAGGTTTTAACGGCGAACCTCCACGTGAAAAGAGTGCCTAAGAGAACCAACGGAGTAAAAACGGCTGCGAGTGGCGTAATGACGCCATTTTCGCTAAGGATTGTTAGGGAATCGAGCAGCATGTAGAAGGCAAAGAGTCCAAATAGCCCCAATGCATAGAGTAAAAAGTAATGCCGATGCCGGCTAAACCCGAGGCAGAAGGGAGCAAGTGCAATGACTAGCAGTGGAGACATTAGAGGTACGACGGTCTTGAAGGACAGTGCAGTCGATATCTTAGGAGCTTCGTAGGGGTTCAATTTGGTTTTAAAGCGCATACGATAGAGATCGGTTATGCTTCGCTGGTCGAAGGGAATGAGTCCTTTACGGGCCATCTTGGGGTGCCATTTTAAATCAGCAAGATAGAGTTTAAGATGGGACTGCTGTTTCTCAAAATAACCTGAGGAGTTTCGGACGAGATGGTCGACATATTCAGCTGTCGGATTGGAAGGATCGGCATTGAGATATTTAATTCTCCAGACGTCGTCCATGCTTTTAATCCAGAGCACATCGAAAAGGACATTTTTTTCTTTATTGTAAGACTGATAAATGAGTTTGGTGTTGTCTTTAAGAGGGATCAAATGGATGAGCTCTCGTCTCTGGGCCATCCGGGTGCCGCGGAAATGGGAAACACGGAAATCTTCAATATGCCTTAGAGCTGAAGGGTGGAAATATTCAAAGTTGAGATAGGTCAGAATGGAACAAGCACAAGCTACTATCAGAAATGGGCGGAGCAGTGTTCTAGTCGATAATCCGGAAGCTTGCAAGACGGTCCATTCGTTTCTGGCGTTGAAGGTCGTCAACACTTTGATCGTGGAAATGAGAAGGGCCATTGGAAGCAGGAAATCGAGCCGTTTGAGCAGCTGGTTCACGTAGTAGAGGATGACTTCTTGCACCTGCAGATGGTGATTTTTAAAAAAATCGTCCATGTGCATGGAGTATTCGATCAAAGAATAGAGAAAGAAGAAGCTGAAGAGAAAAAAGAAGAAGACTTTCAGGATTTCTCTAAAGAAGTATCTTTCCCACAATTTGGTCATTCAATACCTCGCGAGACACGTTTAAGGCTGCGGATCGAAAAAATTGCAATGACGACAAAGGGCAAAAAGTAAAGCGCCCAGGCCGCTTTTGGGAAATGCTTCATGCTTTTGGCGCCGATAAATGCGGAAAGGTAAAGGGCTGTCAGGATGACCGCCCATAAAATCCCTTTTTTGTTTCTCTGCCGGCCGATCTGCATTCCAAAAGCTGCACCCAGCATTGTAAAGGCCAGCGGTGTGCAGGAAAGTGAAAGGCGGCGGGCGATCTCTAAAGCATGGGCATTAGACCAAAAGCTTTTACGGGACAGCAAGATACGGACGATAAGATCTTTAAAGCTCACGTATTCTGGACGGAGGTTCCACTTAGAGTCGTGCAAGAGTTTAGAAAGACTGGCAGCTTGTGTCGACATGGTTTCTTGGTTCTCGATCACGAGATGGTCGTAATTGTCTTCTCCTTCGCCGCTGACGCTGTAAATGATCGAGACATCTTTGCCGATCATTTCAGATCCTTCGATGGTAAGCTCCTTTGCCGTCATGAGGCCAAGCCGCTCATGTGTCCGGTTATTCAATATCAAGAGAACATCTTTGGCTTTTTTTCCGCCTCTCAAAGTCCGGATCTCAACGTAGGCGTTGGTCATCTTGCCTTCGGTGATCTTATTGAAGATGTAAAAGGGGTTGTTTGATGTCATCTGGTGGCTGAGCTCCTTGGCCATCAGGCGGCTTCGAGGTCCGATTTCGGCGACAATTGTAAAGTTGACAAGAGAAAGGAAAAGTCCCCCGAGGAAAAGCGGGTATAGAAGAGTTTTGATTCCGATGCCCGCTGCTCTTAATGCAGTGAGCTCTTGGCTATGGCTCATCTTTTGGAAGAGCAAGATCGAAGAGATGATGCAGGAAACAGGAATGGCAACCGGCAAAATGTAGGGTAGCTGGTAGATGCTAAAGAGAAAAATCGACAGCCCACCGGAATTTAATGTGGCAAATTCGGCGATCTCTTTAAATCGCATGACGAAGAGAGCCGCCACAAAACTGGCAATGCACAAAAGAAAAACTTGAAAGTAACTGCGGAGTATATACCGCCATACAGTAGGCATACTGTCCATTTTAAGTCAGAACATGTTATAATTGTAGACCTATGTTCATTGAAACCGCCAGATTAGAGATCCGAGAGTGGACAAGTGATGATTTTGAGGAGTTCACTGCCTTGATGTCAGATCCTGAAGTGATGCAATTTTCCCTTCAGGGAAGACCGCTCAGCCCCGAAGAGGCCTACGATCTTTTTCACAAAAGAATTCTTGAGCATTATAAAAATGGTTTTGGTCTTTGGGCGCTTTACTACAAAGAAGAAAAAAAAATCATTGGTTATGCTGGACTCATCACTCAAGAAATCGAAGGAATAAAAAAAATTGAATTGGGCTACCGGCTCCTTCCTAAATACTGGCATCGGGGACTAGCTTTAGAGGCTGCCCGAGAGATCTGCACCTATGCATTCAATGTTCTCAAGCTGAAGGAGCTCATTTCAATTATTGAACCAGAAAATACCCGCAGCATTCGACTTGCAGAGCGCCTCGGCATGCGTCCGTTAAAAATGGTCCAACACCATAACCAAGACGTCTATATTTATGTCAGATCTCCTTAAGGCTGTTAAACACTTTCTTAGTATCCATTATCTTCCAGGCAAACCATTGCTTCTTGGTTTTTCAGGAGGGCCTGATTCGCTCGCCTTGCTTCATTTACTTTTGGAATGTGATGTGGACCTGCATGTCGCCCACGTTGATCACGGTTGGAGAGCAGAAAGCAGTGAAGAAGCAGAGATTCTTAAACAAGATGTCGAAGGGTTAAAACTTCCCTTTCACTTGAAAAGGCTGGAAAATATTCCGATGAAGGAAAATGAGGCGAGAGAGGCCCGGCTTGGTTTTTTCAAAGAGATTTATCAAAAAATTGACTCTCAAGCTGTTGTTTTAGGCCATCATGGAGATGACCAGTCAGAGACGGTTCTAAAACGTATTTTGGAAGGAGCTTCGCTTTCTGCCCTGAGAGGAATCTTGCCTGTCTCTATATTAGAGGGGATGCAAGTGTGGCGGCCTCTTCTCGGTTCGAGCAAGCTTGAGATAAGATCCTGGCTGAGTGAAAAAGGGCTGAGAGCCATTGAAGATCGGACAAATCTCGATCCCAGCTATCTTAGAGGGAAAATGAGAACTGCGATCTTACCCCAACTGGAAGATCGGTTTGGAAAAGAGGTCAGCGGCAATCTCCGTCGACTTGGGGAATCAGCTCGAGAGCTTTCAGAGTACCTATCCAGAAAGATTGAGAAGTACGAGTCTCTCATTATCGAGGATAAGGAAGAAAAGAGGGTTGATTTATCCGGCTACTACCCTTTAGAGCCTGTCGAAATCAAAGCTTTTTTAAAAAAGTTTAGCGAAAAAAATAAAGTTTTTCTTTCGCATGCCGCCCTCAAATCTCTCTATGAGATTTTAGAAGAAGGGACCCTGCATCGGAAGGTCGGATCGGGGGATCGTTTTGTCGAAGTCCGTGGACGATGTGTTGCAATAAAAAAAATATAAGTTTATTACGAGGCAATAGGGAAGGTGTGCCTAGAAAGAGCACTGTTGGAAGTTCTTTACGAAAACCTTCTTAAGTGATTTAATTTAAAGGTTAAAGTTTAAGGTAAAATACTATGAATAACGATAATAAATCTCGGCCCGAGCCACGAAAAGGTTTTCCAGGTGGATTCGTCATTTTCTTGCTTGCCGGCTTGCTCATTTTTCTGACAGTGCAAAACATGTCGACAGAGCCGACTGCCAAGGTGTCGTTTAGCCATCAGGTTGAATCTCTTGTTGATCTCGATTTACTCCAGCCGACAGATAGCCGCAAGATTGCCCAAAACGATAACCTTGTGACATTTACAGGAAAATTCCGCGATCGTTTATCCGACGAATCGAAGGCCCGCTACAAGTATCTTGAGCTCTTAAACCGCCATAACGAATTAGCTCAGCAAGAAAAGCAGCTTAAAACAGACCTTTCTTCCCTTCAAAAGACAGTCAGCGAATCGGCTGATTGGTTTTTACATCTCAGCGGAATTGCAGTGCCGGCTTCAGGATACTGGGTCGTCGATCCTTTATATGACACAGCTTCGCGCGAAAATTCCGTTGTTGTGAAGACCCTTTCTGAAAAACCAATCATTTCACTCTCTGAACTATCTAAACGTTATCCTCCAGCAGCAGATCAAGTCGAAAGCTTTGGCAAAGACCTGACAACTCTTGTTCAAGGGTTCCGTTCATCTTCTTTAGGGATTGGCAATGAAGAGATGAAGCAGCAGCTTCGTACATTAGAGCAAAGCCTGGCTACTCCAGATGAAACAGCCCAGCAGAGGATTACCGCATACGGTTCAGCTCTAGGCCAGCTCAAAACATTAGTTGCTACCCTTAATACAGAGACCGATAATGCCCGCTTAATCCAGCTCCGCTCTGTGCGCAACTACATCGCCGACCTCAATCAATACAATCAAGTCGCTGACGACATGGCTAAAAATGATGTCCAGCTCGATAAAGCGCGCCAAGGCGTTGCCAATGTCATCTGGTACTTCAACAACCAAGAACTTTCTTCCCGAACTTTGGAAAAACAAGATCCTGAAGCGTTCAGCAATTGGTTCTCTGGGGCTAAACACGAATGGGATGCGTTTGCAACTAATAAAGGGACTGCTTTTAGAGCTCCCGACCAGCCTCGCACGCTCGTATTGGAAAAGACCTTCAAGAGCGAAGAGCCTTCTCCAAACTACTTTAGCTATCTCTTCACGATCCTGCCGTTCCTCTTCTTAGGATTCTTGCTCTACTTCATCTTTGCCCGTCAAATGAAGGGTGTGGGAAGCGGCGCCATGAACTTTGGCAAATCTCCTGCCAAGCTCCTAGCTAAAGACCGCAACAAAGTGACATTCAAAGATGTCGCAGGTTGCGATGAAGCCAAAGAAGAACTCCAAGAGATCGTTGAATTCCTCAAAGACCCAGGTAAGTTCACAGCACTCGGCGCTCGCATTCCTAAAGGCGTGCTTTGCATCGGCGCTCCAGGAACTGGAAAAACCCTCATTGCCAAAGCCGTTGCCGGTGAAGCCGATCGTCCTTTCTTCTTCATCTCCGGTTCTGACTTTGTCGAAATGTTCGTCGGCGTCGGCGCTAGCCGTATCCGCGACATGTTCAGCGAAGCGAGAAAATTTGCTCCTTGCATTATCTTCATGGATGAAATCGACGCAGTCGGCCGCCATCGCGGCGCTGGCATCGGCGGAGGCCATGATGAGCGAGAGCAGACCCTGAACCAGCTTCTTGTCGAGATGGATGGATTTGATCCGACAGAAGGGATTATTTTGATCGCTGCGACCAACCGTCCAGATGTCTTGGATAAAGCCCTCTTACGTCCCGGCCGTTTCGACCGCCGTGTGATCATCGATTTGCCAGATATTAAAGGCCGTTTTGAAATCCTGAAAGTCCATGCGCGCAAAATCAAGCTCGATCCAAATGTCGACCTGATGGACATCGCCCGCGGAACACCTGGAGCTTCCGGTGCTGACCTCATGAATATCCTCAACGAAGCAGCCCTTCTTGCCGCCAGACGCAACCGTTCAGCTGTCACAGCTCAAGAAGCCCGTGAAGCTGTCGATAAAGTCAAATACGGTAAAGAACGCCGCAGCTTAGAGATCGATGATAGTGAAAAGAAAACAACAGCCTATCACGAGTCTGGCCATGCGATTGTAGCCTTGATTGTCAAAAGCGCTGACCCTGTTGATAAAGTCACGATCATTCCTAGAGGCATGTCGCTGGGTGCAACACATTTCATGCCGAAGAAAAACCGTTTAAGCTACTGGAGAAAAGAACTCGTCGACCAGCTCGCTGTCCTCATGGGCGGCCGTGCTGCTGAAGAGGTCTTTGTTCACGATATGTCCAGCGGTGCTCAAATGGACATCACTCAAGCTACACGACTAGCTCGTAGCATGGTCTGCGAATGGGGCATGAGCGATCTAGGAACCATTGCCTTTGATGAAAGATCCGATAGTGGCGCATATCTCGGGATGCCTAATCTCTCTTCTAAGACCTATTCTGATGAGACAGCTCAGAAGATCGATGCAGAAGTCTACCGCTTGATCAGTGAAGGCCATAAACGTGCTCTTGACATCGTTCAAGCTGAGAGTACAAAAGTTGAGCTCATGACTGAAATGCTCATGGAGTTCGAAACTTTAGATAAAAAAGATGTCGAAGAGATGATGAATGGGACATGGAATATCGAAACTAAACGTGCCCGTCTGAAAGTCGAAGAAGAACTCAGCCGCAAATCACCATCTACGACTCCTGTACGCGACGTCTCTTTGCCTTCATCAGAGACTCCTCCGCAGCCACTTGGTGCATAACGATTGTCTAAAATACCCACCCTTGAACAGGGTGGGGTCTATGTTTGAATCTCTCTTAATGACTTCGTGTTAATAACATTCCGATGACTGTCGGCATGGGATAGTGGGTAATCTTAAGTAGAACTACATTACCGATGGCAATGGCATCGCCTTGTCTAAAAAATTCCAGAAACATTTCCTTCAGCGGCTTGCGCTGAGTGGCAATCGGAACTCGCAATATCCGTTTGGGTGTTAAGGAAAGTCCTACTTTCTGGACTTCTTGCAGAGTGGTGGACGCTTCGCTAGGCAGTCTTTTGGGTGTTTCATCGATTACCCGCCGGACAAGATAAAATAGGACGATTAATCCAACTGCCGTCACGACGGTAATTGTTCGAAAATAAGCCAGCGAGACTGTGCTGACTATGAGGGCAGTGGCAGCATTAAACATCAGAACTTTCACGTCGTGATCAACTTTATCAGGGGCAAGATCGGGATTTTTAGAGGTGATAAATTTGGTGGTTTTATCAAAATACTGTTGCACGGGCGGGACGAAAGGAGCCGTCAGTGCCGTGATTGAAAAACCTACCATTTTTTACCTCAAAGTAAAAAATAGAATATATAAACGAAGACTTAATTGGCAAAAAAATACCCTCTGACAAAGAACTGTCAGAGGGTAATAGAATTATCCGCCAGAAGCAGGAGCTGGCTGAGGATAAGGGATCAGTGCTTTACGGCTGAGTTTAACTTGACCGCGGTCGTTGATGTCGAGCACCTTGACTTCGATCTTGTCGCCTTCTTTGCAGACATCATG
>CAZFXE010000045.1:0-10501 GCA_964522945.1 uncultured bacterium | reverse complement strand
CTGTTATGCTGCACCGTGCAATTTTTGGATCGATCGAGCGATTTTTTGGCATTTTAATTGAACACTTTGCCGGAAGATTCCCTTTATGGATCAGTCCATTGCCTGTACGTGTGATCACCGTGGCAGATCGTCATAGCGAGTACGCCCATCATCTGATGAAGGAAGTAAAAAAAGCAGGATTTATCTGCGATGTCGATGACTCAGCTGAGTCAATGAACAAGAAAATCCGGAACGCGCAGCTGCTCCAGATCAACTATATGCTCACTGTAGGTGACAAAGAGCTGGAGAATAAAACAGTTAGTTTGCGGACCCGAGATAATGTTGTTCATGGAGAAATCGGCCTCGAGCCTTTCTTGCAAGCCCTTCAAAAAGAGATGGAAACTAAATCTCTTCAATCGGAGTTCGTGCATGCCAACGATCACAGTCAGTAGTTTCAAAGGTGGAACTGCAAAAACCTCCACCACTTTGAATTTAGGAGCTGCTCTTGCAGGGTTTCATGGGCAAGAAGTTCTGCTGATCGATTTCGACGCCCAGGCCAACCTTACGACAGGTCTTGGCTACGATCCCGATGCGCACGACAGCTTAGCTTCTGTTCTCCAAGGCAAAAAAAAGATCGACGATGTGATATTGCCGACTGCTCACGATAATTTATCGCTCATTCCAGCCGATACCTGGTTAGAACGGGTAGAAGTCACAGAAGCCCTCGCAGCAGACCGTTATTCCCATGAGAGACTTCGCGAGCTGCTCAAACCTATCCTTAAAAGATACGATACGATTTTGATCGACACACCGCCATCCCTTTGCTGGCTTACAGAATCGGCGCTGATTGCTTCAGAATATGCTCTTGTCGCTGCAACACCTGAATTTTACAGCGTCAAAGGACTCCAGAGATTGTCTCAGTTTATGGAGAGCATTTCACAAAGACACGAGCTCACTGTCCTCGGTGTTATTCTTTCCTTCTGGAATCCCCGCGGCAAAAGCAATACCGCCTTCCTCGATGTCATTGAAGAGACATTCCCTGGAAAAATCTTAAAATCCAAAGTCCGCCGCGATATCTCTGTTTCAGAAGCGTCGATCTTCGGAAAATCTATTTTTGATACCGCACCCGCTTCACGCGCTGCGGAGGATTACACTTCATTAGCAAAAGAGTTTTTAAAACGTCTTCGTACAAAAGGGACTAAAGCATGTCGAAAGTAAACGACCTTCTTTTCAATCGCCTCCGACAAAAATTCTCCAAAATGACGGAGCTGGCCGAGATCTCCTCTAAAGGAAATCTTTCGAGCTTCGCAGGAGTTTTCAAGGTCAGCCCTCTGACTGCTCAAGAAAAAGAAGATTTGGAAGCTCTTTTAAACGACTATAAAAGCGAGTCTGAATATCCGATCGCTGATGATCTTACCCATCTTTCGAGCCTCACTTCCGAGATTAAAGCCATTAATAATCAGGCAGCTATTCTCCATGGAGAACGGATCCAAAAAGCCCAAAACATCCTAAAAAAGTACCGCGATGGCGCTTTCTCTGCATGGCTGATCAACACGTACGGCAACCGACAAACACCCTATAACTTTTTGCAGTATTATGAATTTTATCTTCAACTTCCTCCTACACTTCACCTGAAACTCGATGCAATGCCAAGACAAGCTGTCTATACACTTGCCAGCCGCGATGCTCCTTTCGAACAAAAAGAAGACATTCTAAAAAACTACAACGGTGAGACAAAAAATGAAGTTCTCACCCTGATTCGGAAAACATTTCCTCTTGATGACCGCGATGGCAGAAAAGAAGATCTTGGAGAGCAAGCCGTTATCGCTCTGAAAAAACTCGAAGAACTCTTCGCACAAAAAAGATTCCGTCCAACTGACGAGCAAAAACTCGAGATTCAAAGCCTGCTTAGCACGCTGACTGGGCACGTCAGCACCTGATTTTTGTTAAAAAATCGCAAAGATCACAATCTTGATCTTTCCACATAAAATTTCTAGCTGCTCGCTACGAAAGTGTTTTGTTAAAAAACAATTTTTCATAAACTAGTGAGCTCAAAATTAACCACGGGAGATTTTATGGTTTGGGGTGTTTCTAGTTCTGATGTAACTAACTGCGGCTGGAATACAGCTGTTGGATTCGGTGTTCTAGCAGCTTGCGCGGGCACTGCGTTAGCTGTAAGAATGTTAGCTGGAGCGGCTATCAATTCTTCTAAAACAATGAACGAAAAAGAGCAAGATACCTATAGGCAATACGCTCAGTACGCTGGCGTAGCACTGGGCTTAGCAGTTGCTGGTGCAGCTTACAAGTTCATTCCTAACTCTAGATTTGCTTTGATCACTGATGATTCAAATGGCAAAATGCTCAAGTTAGGTGTTTTACAAACTGTCTTTGGTGCCTTCATCGACTATTTTGTCAGCAAAGACTGCCCTACTGGAGCAGTTGTTGGACTCGGCGGCGCATTAGCAACACGCTGTGGAAACCTTGTATTACCAGCTCTCGGAGTTGTTGGCGCTGGATTAGGCTCAGGCTATATCTAAAGATAAGCTCTCGCTTTAGCATCTATTTTCATGGGCAGATCCCCCTCTAGAGGTATTGGAGATCTGCCCTTTTATTTTATAAGTTGGATTGGGCGCAAAAGCCGGTTTTTCAATTTGGTTGGATATAATTTTTTTAATGCCGTGAATCTTTGAGTTGAATTAGAATCTCCAAAAAAAATTAGGAGTTTTTATGGCAGTTTCTACTGCAAAAGGTCTTTTTAATGAACATTTTGTATCACACGCCTCAGCAACATGGAACGACCTCAAAAATGGCGCTGAGAGTTCAATCACAAAAGCCGATCTTTCTGGAAATCTTTGGAACGCATTGGTCTGTTCAACACCCGTTATCGCTGGTGGAGGAGTAGCTTATGCTATCAATCTGTATGCTCACACCCATTGGGTCGTTAAAGGTCGGTTCAAATTCGTACCCTCTTTACTATTTACGACCATCTCCTGCATCGCTGGCGCAACTGTAAGTTTCATTGCTATTAGAGTTTTATCTGCTAACAACGTAAACCTATCGTCTTTCACAGCAGATAAAGCCATCTGTTTAGCAACTCTCAATATGGGCATGCTGGCCGCAACAATTCCTATCTCAACATTTTTTGGAATTCCTCTACAACGCTCCTTTAATGCGCTCCTGTATTTGGGTGCAACAGCTGCTGTTTCAGGTTATTTTGGCAAACGTTCTTTATCTGTGATCGGAGCGCTCAGCGCGCTCTTTTTTGCAGTCACAGCTTCGTTGCCTGGGAAGAAAGAAGACGAAAAGCTTACTAAATCAAAAGCTTAGTCGAGGCATGCTCGGTCAACGCTTGTAAAATCGTTAACTTGTTTGCTTTGCGCGGCTCTAAAAGCGGAAGCCTAAGGTAAGGCTTGCATTTACCCAGCAAACTGACGGCGTATTTGATGCATTGAGGATTCGTCTCCAATTCCATTGCCCGGAAAAGCGGCGTATAAAGAGCATTGAGCTCTCTTGCCCGCTCTTTATTTCCCTGAAGAAAACTTTGGATCATTTCGCTCCATGCTTTGGGAATGACATTGGCAACAACCGAAATTCCTCCCACAGCGCCAAGCTCCATCATTGAAAGCGTTAGCGGATCATCTCCGGAGAAAATGGGGATATCGGAAATCTGCTGAATCTCTTGGATAAGTTCTAACCCACCGGAGCAGTCCTTAATAGCGACCACCGACGATAATTTAGCAATTTCTGCTAAAACTTCAGCAGAAAGCCTCACACCTGTTCGGCCAGGGTGATGATAGACAATCATCGGGAGTCCGACTTTGCTAACTTCCACGAAATGGGCGATGCACCCTTCGGGAGTCGGCCGGCTATAATACGGAACCACAACCAAACACCCATCGGCTCCTAATTCTTTTGCTTTTCTTGTTTTTTCGACTGTTTTTCTCGTATCGTAGGTGCCAGTTCCTGCGATGATCGGAACTCTTTTTTTAGAAACATCCAGAGCCATTCTGAAAATCTGCAGCTGCTCTTCTGAAGAAAGCGTTGGAGCTTCTCCTGTCGTTCCACAGCAGACAATCGCGTTTGTTCCTTGCTCGGCATGCCAATCGACAAGCTCTTTAAACGCGGCGAAATCAACTTCGCCCTCTTGAGTAAATGGAGTTACAATCGCAACAATCGAACCTTTAAACATTTTTTTTCCTTCTGATAAGTAAGTAGCCACATATCGCTGACATGATCGCTCCAGCAATCAAGGGGAGTCCTGGCCTTAAAGCTCCCAATAAACCACCTATAACACCAACGAACATCCCTGCCAAGACTTGGACCGATTGCATCGTTCCTAAAGCCTGGCCCTGACCTCTGTCATCCGCCGCATCGGAGACCATTACAGCGGCATTGGTCATTAAAATCGAGATCAAGATTCCAATAGGAGGAATTGTCATGACAAGCCCCCAGGGAGAGTCAGGAATTACCAGGATAAATAGCATTAAAGCGAGGCCAAATGCTGCCCATCCTGTCGTGGTAAACGGCTTCATTTTTTTTGCCAGCCTCTGCACCAAGAACAACAGCCCGAGGGCAAAAAAGAAAGCGTCGTAAGCCATGACGTAGGCTAAACGGGTCGTTGAAAAACCAAATCCTCGTTGGAGATAAATCCCAATGCAGTTCCAAAACGCATAGAGGCCAAAGTAGAGGAAGAAAATCGCAATGTAGAACTTTTTCAAGCTGGGATTTTCTAACGTAGTCTTCATTCCATGTAAGAAACCCTTTCCATGATGGGGATGCTTTTTGGTCTCTTTGGAAAATTTCCAGATGATCCCAATCGCAGCTATCGACATCAAAGCTCCGAGCCAAAACGGTGTTGCAAACGTAAACATTTTGTTATTTGCCGGATCGGCAAGCCAGCCCCCTAAGAGCGGCCCGACAATAAATGCCGTGCACGCAAAAAAGTTGATCCACCCAAAGTGGGCCACTTTTTCATCTTTGCCTGCAATATCTCCAATGACTGCTTGAGCAATCGTGACATTGCCTTCGGAAAACCCGCAGAGAAAAAGACCTCCAAAAATCCCCACAACGGAATGCGCGCTCATCGCAAGGGCCGTGATTGCATATCCTAAAGCCGTGCTGGCAAGTGAATACATGATCACTCGTTTTCTCCCCCATTTATCGGAGAAAACCCCTAAAAGAGGAGAACCGAGCATCTGGCCGCTCGGATAAGCCGCCAGGACAATGCCTAGTAGAATCGTTTTTAGTTGGATTGACATTGAAGGGGGTAAAATCGATCTTTGAGCATCCAAAAAGATCTCAGGAAGAACAGGAAGCGGTAAAGAGAACCCCACATAGCCCAGGAAGACGACAATCGCGTAAGGAAGTAAAGGTCTAATTTTAGATGGGAACATGCTATTTTTACTTTATCAGGTATTGTTTTATAATAAGCCTGATGTACAAAAAGCTCAGCTTAATTTTTTCAGTCCTCTTCCTCGACTTCTTTTCATTTTCGGCTGTGATTGCTTTTCTTCCTCTATTTTTTCTCTCAACGCCTCATAGCTTTTTTTCTTCTTCATTCTCACCAAATCTCAGGTATATTCTCTTGGGTATCTTATCAGCGACCTACCCCATTGCACAAGTCATCGCTGCTCCGCTTCTCGGCCATCTATCCGACAAGATCGGAAGACGCGGGATCCTCCTCTACTCGTATATCGGCAACACCATTGGGTATCTCCTTTGCGGCATAGGCATTTTAACGACATCGATCTTCTATCTATTTTTAGGAAATTTCATCGCAGGGCTCATGGGTGTTAATCTTTCCACGACCAATGCCATCATCTCTGATGTCAGCGTCAGTGAAAAAAGGTCCAAATTTTTTGCCGTCTCCCATCTTATGCTAGGAATCGGCTTTATTTTAGGCCCTTATGTCGCAGGAAAAATTGTGGCCTTTTCTCCCCATGTTTTCGATGCTTGTTTCTATCTTTTCCTCTCGTGCGCAATCTTTTCTTTTATTAATTTTTTGCTGATCTATTTTTTCTGGACTCCTGATGAAGATAAAATGGTGACGGCAAAACCGTCCCAGATCCTTTGGAAAGAGCTTTTCCATTGCAGCCGTGAAGTTAAAGTTTTGCTTTTTGCTGAATTTTTGATCTTTTTTGGATGGTATTTTTTCATCAAGACCTTCCAGGTCTTTTTAATAGAGGGAATCCAATGCACCGAAGCCCAGGTCTTTAACGTCTATTCCCAATACGGACTTTGGTTTGCCCTTTCCCAAGTGATTTTCATTGTTTGGCTCCATCGGTATGCCAAAACAGAAAAGTTTTTTCACCGTTTTATCACTTTTTTGGCCTTCTCGATTTTGGTCCTCTACTTTGCCAAAACCTACTGGGCTGCCTGCCTGATAGTCCCTCTATTTACCTTAGCCTATGGAATGTTAATCCCTTCCCTGACAGGCCTTGTCTCTGACTACGGAACGGCACAGAGTAATGGAAAAATTATGGGCCTTCACCAATCAATCCAAGCTTTTGCCAAGATCGGAGGACCCCTCATCGCAGGGTGCGTCCTCACCCTAACGCCTCTTGCCACAGTCCTTTTAAGCCCGCTTTTTATCCTGGCAAGCAGAGCCATCTTTGGTCTCCGTGATAGAAAGAAGCTGCTTGGTTCTAAGCCAGTTTAGCAAGTGTTTGTGAAAGGACTTCAGACCACTCTTGGGCATCTTTAAGAAATAAGGGAAATTCTTTTCCGAAGTTTTGAGGGTTAACCTGCTGAGTCCAATGGATCGTTCCTAGAACTGCATCGACTTCGACTCGTCCTGCATTTTCCCATTTCATCTGTTGGATTAGCTTTAGACATTCATGAATCTCAGTGGGAAATTCACCCTTACCTTCAAAAATCGGCGTGGAGACTTTCCACGCTTGAGAGGACGTTTTTTGAATCAATACCTCTCGGCCCTCGACAACAATCCGCGTTATCGAATTCAAGAAAAGATATATAAACGGAAACAGGTAAGACATGTTCGTTATTATACTTTATTTGTAATTTTATCGCCCCATTTAAGTTTATTAACGCTTTTATAGAACTCTTTATCCTTCTTAGTAACTGTCTTTTGTTCTATGCCATTTTTTGAACATAACGTGATGACCGTATGTCCCTTCCGCCTCAAAGGATCTTTTAACAGCCGGGAAACGTCCGTTTCCAGAGGCTCTTTGCTCAAAACCACATAAGAATATTTTTCATCTTCAAACCCAAGCGCGCCTTCTTTGGCCAAACGATGCTCATCAGACCGCTGCAAACGAACCCCAAAATGGCACCACTCCGATGTGTTTTGCCAGGGACACGCCCTTGAATGAGGGCAAGGAGCATAGACATAAGCATTTTTTGAAATACAAAAATCCCGCGCTTTTAACATACTCTTATAGCCTCGGGGCGTTCCAGGCTCAACAACGATTAAAAACTTCCCGGCCGCCTGCCATGCCCGCTCAAGTAAAGCCAGATCTAAAATCTCTCCCCAAGAGTAAGAAAAAAGCACCAAATCATGTCGTTCGAATGAGGTCTGTTTGGAGACATCTCCGGTGACCCAACGGACACGGTCTGCAGGCGTCATTTTGGAGCCGATCTCAACAAAATCCCGGTCTCTTTCCATGAGCGTTGCTTTTAAGTTTTCCCATGTTTCTGAACCTGCTTCCCAAGAAGTTCCTGGACCTGCTCCTATATCGAGCATTGTTTGTATAGGAGAAGACCGGATCTCTTGAAAAACGCGATGTAAAGCAGCTTTAGTTGCCGGATAGCGGGTCAGCAGATACGCATACCGATCTTCTCGGGCACGAAGATAAGGTGTCTGCCCAGTACGATATCTTTCAGAAAGAGCTTGAGCTGCTTTTTTAAGCTCAGCGGGAGAAAATTCCATAGGCCATGATTATAACGGTTGGAATCCCTTCTTGGAGAGGAAAAAGAGTGGAATAATGCTAAAGAAGGTGATAAGTCCAGCGATCAAAAGACTGTCATCAATCGCCTGGATGAATATTTGCTTTTGCACAGTTTCCAAGAGTAAATGTTGAGCTTGCGCTGCTGCTTCAAAAATATTTTTTCCATACTGTTGAATGCCGCTTGCCTCAAGAAGCTCTTCGATCCGCTCAAAATAGGGACTAGTATTATCAACAACAGCGCCAATCGCCGAAGTCTGATAGACTTCCCGGAAGTTGAACGTTGTCTCAAATAGCGCAACGCCAAGAGCTGCTCCGATTTGCCGTTGGACGGTAAAAAGGCCAGTGGCTTGAGACAGTTTTGCTTCTGGAATTGTGGAGAGCGTCAAAGCAACCAGCGGGGCAAAAAGCATTCCCATGGCAATCCCTCGGACGATGAAGAGGTGAACCATTGTTGCCTCTGAGGTATACAAGGTAAAGCGGGCATTAACATGGTAGGTTAGTGCAAGCAAAATAAGGCTGCCTAAGACCAGAAACATCGGTGAGACTTTTCTTGAGAGCCAACCCGACACCCCTCCAAAAAACCCTTGGGCCAGTCCGATCGGAAGAAGAACAATCCCCGTTTGAAGCTGTGAATATCCGAGGCCATTTTGCATGTAAAGCGGAAGAAGAAAGCTCGATCCAAAGAGGGTAAAAGAAAAGACAAACAGAACAATATTGCCCATCAAGAAGTTTCGATTTTTAAAAATACGCAGATCGATGATGGGATTGACAATTGTCAGTTCGATCTGCAAAAAAAACAGAAGATTGACCAGTGAAATTAAAAAACACATCAGGGTAAATGTCGATGACCAGCCTTCGGCATTCCATGGAGCATTTCCACTGGAAATACCCACAAATAGTGAGACAAGAAAAACAATCAATGTAACCAGGCCCCAAAGGTCAAAAGAGTGGATGATTTTCCGATATGTCCTTTTCAAAATCACCCATCCCATCAGAAGCGTTAAAGCTCCAACTGGCAGATTGATTAAGAAAATCCATTTCCAGTTGATGGCCTGGATTAAATAACCACCCACGCTAGGTCCAAGTGAGATCGCAGCAGCAATCGCAATGGAGTAAAACCCTAAAGCAACAATTCGGTTTTCTTTTTTAAACTCATTGGTAAAAAGGATCATGCCGACAGGCGTTAAAATCCCTCCGCCAATTCCTTGAATGACACGGAAGAAAATCAATGCATTGAGGTTCCATGCAATAGCGCAAAGATAAGACCCAAAAACGAAAATAATTAGGCCAACCAAATAAACTTTTTTCGATCCAAAATGCTCCGATAGCCATGCTGAAATCGCCAGCAATACCGACAGAGCAATCAGATATGCCGTCGAAACCCAAACGACTTGGTTAATCGTCTGACCAAAAGCCGCCATGATCGTCGGGATTGCAACGTTAACGATCGTTCCATCGAGTACGACCATAAATGTACTGAGCATGACTGTGACCAGGACAAACCAAGGATAAGAAGGGTGGTGAGCGGCAAGAGGAGGAAATAAATGGATTGCTCTCCGCCGTAGAAGCCCTTCTTGGCTCTCGTGCATACTTACCTCGTGCGGATTTTGATTTTAACCGACATCCCTGGTCTGAGATAAAGCCCTTGAGCATTGTCTACAGTCTTAAGAGAGATTCTAAGTGGAATTCGTTGGGTCACTTTTGTAAAGTTGCCTGAAGCGTTGTTCGAAGGGATCAATGCAAATTGAGACGCTGCAGCAGCCCCAATGACCATTACATTGCCTTGAAACTCTAATCCAGGATAAGCATCAATTGTGATAATCACAGGAGCTCCTACCCGAATGGACGAGAGTTTGGTCTCTTCAATATTAGCCGCGATCCAAATATTTGCCAGATCCATCAATGAAAGAACGGTTTGTCCTGCACGGATCACATCGCCTGGATCGTGCCATCGCATCGCAATGACTCCATCTATTGGAGCAGTCACCTGAGAATATTGGAGCTGAGTTTCAACCTCTTTAAGCGTTGCTTCCTGCACATCTGCCAGTGAATTGATCGATTGAAGCTGAGCCTGCATCATCTGATAGGTTTTTTCGGCACGATTGAAGACTTCCTGAGATATCACACCACCGGCATATTCTTTCGTCGCTCTATCCAAATCATCCTTTGCCAAGTCGACCCGGAGTTTCTGCAGCTTTACTTCATCATTGGCATGATCGACTCCAGCTGCTGCCTTTTCCTTTTCAATGAGCATCAACGTATCATCCAAAGTGAAAAGGAGATCTCCCTTCTTCACGACATCTCCATCATTGACAGCCACTTGCATAATTCTTCCTGACTGAACTGCGCTGATGGTGTGATCCAATCCTGCGATGCTGGCATCCTCAGTTGTCTGGAAGGGATAGAAATAAGCCCTCCACCACCAAAAGATCACGATCACCATCAAGACCAATATGGCTGCGATATAGTAGATCTTCGACTTAAAAAATGACGGCTCTGTATGTTCCATGTCTATATATTCGCACCATAATGACAAGAAATATTTTTAACAAGAAAAGATGATGACGTACATTTTCAATGGTTTGTAATCAGGTGATGACCTGAAGGATCGGTTT
>CAZFXE010000044.1:0-10626 GCA_964522945.1 uncultured bacterium | reverse complement strand
GTATTATAAACAGATTTAAGATTCACGGCAATGACTCGATCCCAATCTTCTTCGGTCATCTTCATTAAAAGGCCGTCACGCGTGATCCCGGCGTTATTGACAAGAATATCAATTTTCCCAAACTCAGTGAGAATTTCTTGAAGGGCCTGATCGACCGCTTTTTTATCAGAAACATCGGCAAGTTTTACAAGAAATTTTTGATTTGGATAAGTTTTTTTGAGGTGCTCTAGGACTTCAGCGGCTCTTTCTGCATTTGTTCCGAAGATCGCCACATGGGCGCCCTCTCGAGCAAAGGCCATTGCGATTTCTCGTCCGATCCCTGCAGTCCCGCCTGTGATGACAGCGGCTTTATCCTTGAGATGGTGTTGCATATAAATTCTCTAATTGTGTCAGGTCTGTTGTTTTTTCGATGTTCAAAGTTTGACCTTTCACACCGATTTTTTTATTCATGCCGCTTAAGGTCTTACCAGGCCCGATCTCAACATAAAGATCGACATCCTCTAAAAGACGGATCCCCTTCTCCCACTGAGTTGGACTAGCGACTTGAGCTATAAGATGCTCGCGGATTTGAGAAATTGAGTCAACAAAATCTCCGGGCACATTCATGACTAATTGAACTGCGCTCTCGTTTAAATGAACTGAGAGCAATGACATTTTAAGTTTTTCTTGAGCCGAGCGCATTAAAGGTGTGTGGAAAGCTCCTGACACTTCTAAAGGGAGTACTCTTTTTGCACCTTGAGCTTTTAACATCTCTTCAGCTTGAGGCATTGCAGAAGAAAGGCCTGCGATCACAACTTGTCCAGGACAGTTTAAATTGGCGATCCAGACGTTCTCAGGAAGATTGTTCGCAACAATTTGAGGATCGAGCCCTAAAACAACGCGCATGGTGCTCGGCACTTCTTGGCAAGCTTCCTGCATATATTTACCTCGAGCGGCAACGATTTGCAACGCATCGGCAAAAGAAATCCGGCCTGAGGCATATAAAGCGGTGTACTCGCCTAAGCTTAAACCTGCACAAATGGAAGGTTGAAGATGAGGATAAAGCTGCTGGATAACGCGCAAAATAGCGACGCTGACGATAAATATGGCGGGCTGGCTATTTTTAGTGAGTGTGAGTTCTGATTCTGGGCCTTCAAGAATTAGGCGTGTAAAATCGAAAGAGAGAATTTTTGATGCTTCTTCAAATGTGTCACGAACGATCGGATAAGCGTCGTAAAAATCTTTGGCCATGCCGACATATTGAGCTCCCTGTCCAGGGAAAATAAAAGCGATTTTATTCATGCGTTAACAGCGATGCTCCCCAAGTGAGTCCAGCTCCAAACGCAGTTAAAAGGATGTTATCTCCTTTTTTTGCGTTATTTTGCCGGAGCATTTCATCTAAAGCGATACCAATAGAGGAAGCTGAGGTATTGCCGTATTTATGAATAGTGACGAAGACTTTTTCCATTGGAACTTCGAATCTTTTTGCCACAGCTTCGATGATCCGCATGTTGGCTTGGTGAGGAATGAGCCAAGAGATCTGATCTTCTTTAATTCCTGCTCGGTCGATAACTTCTTTAGAAGCCGATTCCATCCTGCGGACAGCATGTTTAAAGACTTCTTTCCCCTCCATTTGGAGGTAGTGGAGACCGCAATCGACACTCTCGCGAGTCGCAGGCTGGCGTGATCCTCCAGCAGGTAGAATGAGCAGCTTAGCTAGTTCTCCATCAGAACCTAAGGAAATTTCGCGGATAGCAAGACCTATGCCTTCAGAAGAAATCACAGCAGCTGAAGCTCCATCTCCGAAAAGAATGCAGGTATTACGGTCTTGATAGTTAACGATGCTAGACAGCTTTTCTGCAGCAACAATAAGGACATTTTTGTAGATGCCTGACTCGATGAAAGCCTTGGCCATGCCCAAAGCATAGAGATAACCAGTACAGGCGGCTTGAACATCAACGGCTGCGGCCTTAGTAGCACCGAGCTGCGTCTGGATTAAGCAGGCAGTACTTGGGAAAACATAGTCAGGGGTCAGGGTCGCAAATAGAATAAGGTCTATGCTTTCAGCAGGAATTTTAGAGGCTTCTAAAGCCTTTTTGGCAGCCTCTAGGCCCATATCTGAAGTAAATTCATCAGCACGGGCAATACGTCGCTCTTTCATCCCTGTACGGCTGACGATCCACTCATCATTCGTTTCGACCATCTTTTCGAGGTCTTGGTTAGATAGCACTCTCTCAGGGACATAGCTCCCAGTACCAATAATTTTAGCTGTCGGTCGATTAAAGTTTTGCATGTTGAGCCATTATACCCCAAAATCCAAAAAAAGGGAACTTCAATCAATTTCAAGTAAATTATTTACTTGAATTCAGGTCTTTTGAAAGAAAAATTGCAAGAAAGTCAAAAATTATGCGATAACATAACGTTATGAAGAAAAAGATGTTAAGTTTTCTGCTCATCGCCCTCCTAAGCTTTTCTTCCACCCTGCAGGGACGCGATGACCTCCAAGACGTTGCCATCAACACAGATAAGCTGTGGCGTACTGGCTCAGGGGCCCATGACGGCTCCTATACGGCAATTAGCACTTCTATGATCGCATGGGGGGTCGGCCTGGCCATCGGTATCGGCGTCCTATGTGCTGTCCTACGCCCAAGCACCAATAGCAGCGGTAGTAGCAGTGCACACTGTCACTAACCATATAAAGATTATTTTAATCACCTCCTGCATGCTTCTGGGAGGGTGTTATAATACCCCTGAAAAAACAGCTCTTTTTCTACCAGAAACCCCTAAAACTGAGACCTTAACGTCTACTGCCTCAAATCACGCTCAGAAGCCTTACCATTGCTTTTTCGTTCCTCCTAAGGGCTGGGATCTGGCCGATCAGTCAAAGCTATCCCCTAGGGTCAAAATCTGCTTTATCGGTAAAAGTTCAAATAATCTTTTACCATCCGTCAATCTAGCCACTGAAGAGGTCAACATCTCTTTAAAGGCCTACGTGGACATCGTCAAGAGCGACTGTGAAAGAGACCCAAACTGCGTCTGGCGCGATTTAGGCAAATATAACACCCCCCTTGGCGAAGGCAGGCTGACAGAGCGCGAGGTGAAGACAAAATGGGGAATCTCCAGGCAAGTCCAGCTTATCGTGATCAAAGACCATCGGGCCTATATTTTGACAGCCGGGGCCCTTAAAGAGGAATTCTCCCGCCATTACCACGATTTTGAAGCTGTCCTGAAGTCGCTAACAATTACCGAAGATCTAACCGCCTCCCTTATTTCTAATGAGAAAAAAGAGCTTTTGCAAAAGATGATTGGGAATTTGCAGACCGAATTTGCTACAGCAATGAATACAGCTAGTCCTGCTTATCAGGCTTTCGAATCAAAAAACTTTCAAAAGGAATTCTGGAAACCTTTTCAACAAAAGATCATTAACGACTTTACTGAAATGGGTGCCTACTGGCAAATTCTTTTGCTTAGAGACGTACAATATCAACTCCTCAAGAGGCCTACATGAAAAAATTCGTTTCCTTTCTGACATGTTCTGCATTCCTATTTTCCTCTGTAAGAGCAGATGAAGCTCCTCCCCTACCACCTGTCGATAATCAAACCACGACCCCTGATCAAGCGAGCACTCCTCCTCCAGAAGAACACTTAGAGACTTCTCCAGAACTGTCCGATGACAATACTGCAGAGCCTGCTTACGATGGGAAGAAACAAGTTGGAGTGGCAGCAAATGACGGATCAAAAACAGCAGGCAGCGGCGCAGGAAAATATGTGCTTGCCGCATGCGCAATTGCAGTCGGAGTCGCTGCATTGATCCTGGTTTCAACCCATTCCGGTCAGAAACAATGAGGAAAGCGGTTTTTCTTCTCCTTTTTCTTTTTGCTTGCGAATCTAACAAATCGTGGGAAGTCTCCCATATTCAGGCCGGCAAAAAAGACTATAATTCCGCACGCCTGTCTTATCCCGTCCACGACACCGTTAATGGCATTGGCATCGAGATGATCTGCGCTCAAGGCCTCATTAACACTTATCTTGAAGTTCATGCCCAGCATGTTCCCTCTTACCAAGGTAATGACAAGGAAGCTCTCGTCATTTTAAAAATCGAAGGGAAAACCTTTCAAGGAATTGGCCACCGTCATGAAGGCGGACAACGCATTTCGCTCCCGCCCCAACTCCAACAACTTTTAACCGAGTCCCTTCAGCTAAACCAGCCCGTCATAGTGATGCTGGAAGGTTTTTTTACAACTTTAGAACCTAAAGAATTTGCAGAGCAGTTCCGCGAGCTGCAATCTGAGCCCATTAAAAACCCTTTTCAACTCCCATTTAAAACATTATGAATAAATTAGACCAACTTAAGAAGTTTACCACCGTTGTTTCCGATACCGGTGAGTTCGAAGAGATCAAAAAGTACCATCCGACGGATGCGACAACCAATCCCTCTTTGATCTTAGCAGCAGCTACCAAACCTGACTATCAGTTCCTCATCGAAGAAGGCATCGCATATGGGCAAAAACACGGAAAATCTAAGCCAGAACAACTGACTTTGGCGATGGATAAAGTTTTCGTGAACTTCGGTTTAGAAATCCTCAAGATCGTTCCTGGCCGCGTCTCGACAGAAGTCGATGCCCGCCTTTCCTTTGATATCAATGGATCTGTAGCTAAAGCTCGCCAGCTGATCGGTCTTTATGAAGCCGCCGGCATCGACCGAAAAAGGATCTTGATCAAACTCGCTTCTACCTGGGAAGGGATCAAAGCAGCTGAAATCCTTGAGAAAGAAAAAATCCATTGCAATATGACGCTTCTTTTTAGCTTAGCACAAGCCATCGGCTGTGCAGAAGCCCATGCAACACTGATCTCCCCTTTCGTCGGACGCATCCTCGACTGGTACAAGAAAAGTGAAGGCGTTGATTCGTATGCTCCTGAGAAAGATCCTGGCGTCATCTCTGTGACTCACATCTACACGTATTATAAAAAGATGGGATACAACACCCAAATCATGGGAGCTTCTTTCCGCAATACCGATGAGATTTTAGAGCTCGCCGGCTGCGATCTTTTAACGATTGCTCCTAAGCTTTTAGATGAGCTCCAAAAAGCTGAGGGTGATGTCCCCCGTAAGCTCTCTCCAGAAGCTGCTAAGAAAGCCGACGTCCAGAAACTGAACGTCGACGAGAAAACCTTCCGCTGGATGCTTTGCAACGATGCCATGGCCTCTGACAAGCTTTACGAGGGCATCCGCAATTTCAGCAAAGACATTGTGAAGTTGCAGCAGCTCCTTTCATCTAGAATGTAGTCTCTATCCAACCTTAAAGGATCTGCATCGGAACATCAGCCGCTTGCTAACCTAACCGAGGAATCAAGATGACTTGCCAATTGACCTTACAAGCAAATACCCCTTCCATTGAAATGTTACAAAATAACCTTAATAAATGGCAAAGGGTGCAAACAATTATTGTGAATTCATTCCAAGACGAAAACCTTCCCCAAGAAGAACTACAATTAAAGCGCAAACTTGTTTTAGAGACACCTCCCTTGGACTGGCCATTGATTCCTCTGTCAAAAGGGCTTTTTCCTGAAGAGACTACTAAATATATTCAGCGTATTCATTCAATCTGCTGTTTAGATAGTAAAAGCAATTTGTGGCAGCTTTGGGTCCTCGATATTCAATCCCATTTAAATGATGTTCATCGATGTCTAGTTGACGACAAGTACATCGGCATATCCGCTCAAGAGATAGCAGATGTAGGAAGTGAATTTGCATTAGCATCACTGATGCTCCTAATCTTTTCAGTTCAGAATAAATTGGAAGGAACAACTGTTCAAAAACTTGTATTTTCGTTGGAAAAATTCAATCACAACTATCCAAAATTAAAGAGTGTTTTCGAGAAAATAGAATCTTTTAAAATAAAAACTTCTAATTTTAGTGAAAGAGCTAAAAAACAGTCACTTGTAAAACCGGGTTCAATTTTAAGTAAACAATTTGAAGAGCTTCACAAAAATGCGGATCTTATTGAAAAACATCTCAAATATATTGAATGGTCCTTAAATTTAGGGCTCGAATTTTGGCATAACACCTATTACCGGCAATATTTTTATGGGATTGAATTAGGGAGTTTAGCGGCAGAGCCAAAATCTGAACCGATCGACTTCCTACAACAAAATATTAACAAAATCAACATATTCATCCATGTAGTCCGAAAAGGATGGCAGGAAGCAAATGAAAAGCGTCTTCTTGCCGCTATACCCGGCATCATGGTCTCATTGAGTAATCTTCCGCAAATTGAACGGTTCAGCTCTAAGAAAAGTGAAGACATCAGATTTTATACACTCGCCTTGAAAAAAGAGCTCTGTGAATTGCAATCCAAATATGAATCGATTACTTCGCTGTATTTTCAATCATTGAACAAAGATTTTTCGTGGCCAGAAGTTAAGCAAGAATTGCATAAAATCGAACCGAATAGTCCTTTAGAACTCGACCAGAAACTTATCGATGTGAGAATGCCAAACGAGTGGCTTTCAGAGATGATTTCCTGTTTTTGCATAGCTAATGCTCAAGTTATGATAATTCATCGCATGTATGAAAATGTGATCTGCAAAAATACGATTCCTGACTTCATATCATTTGATGAACTATGCAACCGTCTTACCATCAATTTTAAGAACATATTTACAGAAAATCTTAAAGAAAGTTGTGCCTCTAAGATTCCTGATCAGCCCTCCAAAGATTCTTTAGATCCTGTCTTTGACAATTTCGCGAACGACCTTTCGGAAATTAACAAACAATTTGGAGCAAAAATTGGTGAACATCTTCCTGATCGTGAGACGATTAATTTCTGTATTTTCAAGTTTTCCCTGTTGAAGAATTCATTGGTATCAGCAAAGACGCTTCTACCCTTTCGTCCTGCAGTCATCTTTGTTGCAACAAGCGTCCTGCCTGCTATAAAAAAGGCTCATACGTGGCTATTTAAACGTTTTAATCGAGCCCTTAAAAATATTGAGAGTACAAAGCTTGAAAATGAACGTGAATTTATCATCGAAAGGCTTAACGGTTTGTGCTTCATTAAAATGAAACCCCTTTTAGAGCTGCTCATCACAATTCGCGATATCCAGGCAATACTTTTAGATCCTCAAGAATGCTCGTACGAAGTGGAAAAAGGACTCCATTTAATACCTACAGAGTTTGCAAATTTGCTTCAGCCAAGCGAATTAGCCGAGGTAATCGATTTGCATATCCAAAAAGGGATGGTAAACAAGAGCAATGAAACTGATGAAGATTCAGAAGACCTGATTTCAATTCTACAAGATTTGTCAACAGAGGATAAAAACCCAAGTCAATTTGACAACCAACAAATCCCCCCACTTCAAAACAGTTTGAATCCCAAAAATGTGACAAAAATCTTGAATACATTAAGCGATTCTCGCTCTTTTAAAATCAGCAAAGGGGAGAAGACAAGTAAAATCCTCAAAAGATTAATAGAATTAGGAGCCTACAAATCAAGAGAAGGGAAAGGAAGCCATACAATTTGGGCACATCCTGATACCCATGAAACATTTTCGTATCCGCACGGTGACGAGTTATCGCCTGGAGTTGCAAAGAAATTAGAAAATTGGGTCAACATCGACATCTTTAAAAACAAATAGAGCCCCTATGAGAGGCCCTTTTGTTTTCTAACTACTCGAATCTAGCCAAACCTTTACTGCGGCTTCTTTCGAAAGCCCAGTAGAAGACACAAATGCTCAATACAAGATAAATCAGGTTCAGGCCTAAGCTGATCCATGCATTGCTCCAAGGAAAAGCGCCTCCGTTTAAAATAGAGCGCATCGCTTCAAAGACATACGTTGTCGGCAAATACCATGAGATCTTTTGGGCCCACAACGGCAACGCACTCACTGGATAGAAAACAGCGCTAAACGGTGCAAACATATACGCTGACATCCACGCAAGCATCTGAAATCTCTGACCCCAATAGATCACAATAGAAGCGGCAAAAAAGCCGATCACCCATCCTGATATCATGAGAAGCGCTAGGAACGGCAAAAAAGCCCATCCTAGAGTGAATACGTTTAACGCATAGAGCAGATAGACAAATAGCACCCCAAAGCACATCGCAAAGAAAACCTTGCAAAGCGAGAGCATGATGACTCCGGCGATCCATTCAATGATCTTTAGCGGTGTCGAAAACATGTTCACGAGGTTCCTGTTCCAAAATTCCTGCAGAAGGTTGACGGAGATCTCGTAATTGCCTCGCCAAACGATTTGCCAGAAGATCAATCCTGTCAAAACAACCAGGGCAATATTAGAAACGCCCGGCTGGTTCTGTTGGATCCAGACCGTGGTAAGTCCCCATAGTGCGATGTCGATGGCAGGCCAATAGAGCAGGTCTGCAATCTGATCGAGTTTTGCAAAAAGATAGAAATACCGGAGAAAAACGCCCCAAGACCTTTTAAAATTAATCATTTTTTCACCATCTTCAAAAAGTAGTCTTCTAAATTCGGTTGATTGATCCGAATGCTGGAGTAGGAGATATTTGCCCGGGCTAGTTCAATTAAGAAAGGAGCAATGAATGCATCTTCCATTTCCAGTTCGATCCAACGGTGATCGCTCTTGTAGGAGAATTTTTTCTCACTCGCAAGCGCAATAACTTTTTCCATCCCTTCAACAACAACCAATTCCAAACGGGAATGAGAGATTGTTTTGACAAGATTTTCAGGCAGATCATTGGCAATGATCTTTCCAGATTGTAAAAACAAAATCCGATCGCAGAGCTCAGCAACCTCATCCATCTTATGGGAGGTAAACAGCATCGACGTCCCCTCTTGCTCCCTTTGCTCTAAAAGGAACGAGCAGACTTCCTTGGCCATATCGGGATCCAAAGAGGCTGTCGGCTCATCGAGTAGAGCAATAAGGGGTTTGACGAGGAAAGCCTTCACAAGAATGAGCCTTGTCAGCTGACCGGCAGACAGCTGCGTTACAGTCACATCGAGCTTATCGGCAATCCCGAATCTCTCTAACAGCGGAATGCTCCGCAGTTTGATCTCAGGTCCAGAAAGCCCATAGAGCCTTCCAAACACATCGAGGTTTTGCCTGATCGTCAACTTCCATGGAAGGTTCACATAGGTGCTGGCAAAAGCGACGTTTTGCAGCACATCCGAGCGATTTTTCCTAAAATCTTTTCCAAAATAAAGAATCGATCCTGAGGTATATGTTAGTGTCCCCAAGAGCATATGGATCGTTGTTGTCTTGCCGGCGCCATTGGGCCCAAGCAATCCTAAGATCTCCCCTTTCTGTAAATCAAAGGAGATCCCATCTACGGCAACCATAGGCGGCTTGCCGGGAAATTTTTTCGTCAGTTTTTCAACTGAAAGAATAGCAGTCATAAATTTTTAGTCTTCGTAGAAATTAATAGTATAATAGTAAGGTCGATGCTGAAAACAACATCGCAGTAAAAGAGTCTCGGCTAGCCCGAATTAATTTGAATTTACCATGGATCTGAATCTCCCAACGAGGAGCGAGATCGTAGCAGATTTTTTTATTTTATTCCAAGAATTAATGGACACTAGCATTGAGCAAAGAACAGCTTCCAATATTCTTAAAATGTCTCTTCAAATCTTGAATACAGGCATGCGAAATTTGAAGACAAACCCTAATGCGCTTATTCTCAGTTGCATAAAATGTAACATCCATTTAAGTTTTTACGTTAAAGCAACAATGGTAAAGAAAAAATATGGCAAATCGCATTGATGGTACAACCCCGCTACCTAACTCAAATATCCAAGAGTCAAAAGAAAACGTGGCTGTTCTCCCTCATTCCATTTTTGAAAAAGCAGTACAGCCCACAGCAAATACAAGAGCTTTAGGAGGAGTTACCCCGCTGACGAACATGAACTTTGAAGAAAGCCTGCAAAAAGCTGTAAACTCTCTCACAATAAATGAAGAATACTATGAAGGCCCTCTCGTTAATGGAAGACGACAAGGAAGAGGAATGCTTTGGTCAAACGGCAACAAATACGAAGGTGAATTCTTCAATGATCTGCCTGAAGGCCATGGAACCCTCATTTATAATACCGGCATTATGTATGTCGGAGAGCTTTATCAAGGAAAGTACCATGGAAATGGAATACTTAGCCTGCCTAATGAAGGCGAATATAATGGGGAATTCAAAAGTGGATTTTTCAATGGATATGGAACTTTTCGCTACAACAATGGTGATATCTTCATCGGAAGCTACGTAAAAGGCATCAGACATGGTCAAGGAATCCTCTACTATATGGAAGGCGGCAGCTACGCCGGAGGGTACAGAAATGGCATAAGACATGGCCTGGGAACCCTCACATCACCTGCCGGTGACGTCTATCAGGGAGGATTCAAAGATGGCGAGTACGACGGCTATGGTAAAGTAACCTTTGCAAACGGCAGCCCTCCGATAGAAGGCAGATTCGCTAATAATCTCTTCGTATCAAAATACTAAACGAATTAAGGGTAAAAAAAAGAGATGCTGGATTACTCCAGCATCTCTTTTTATTTGATCTCTAACAAGAACTAGTCTTGGAAGGCAAAGGCTAAAACGTCTTCTTCGCTTTCATCTAGGTATTTTTTGATACGCTTGTTGAATTCTAAGAAGCCGGTTCCTCCAGGGATCATGTGTCCCATAA
>CAZFXE010000043.1:0-10741 GCA_964522945.1 uncultured bacterium | reverse complement strand
TCGAAATTCCAAGAAAAATCAGGCTCGATGTAAATGCGGTGGCCTTCAACAGCATAGGTCGAAAGTGTAAGCGCTAGTAACGCAAGTAGCTTTTTCATGGTTCCTCCAAAAATGTGTTGGCAGTATGACGCGTGGAAGAGATTTATTTCAAGCGAATATACAACATTTTTTGACAGGCTCCAGCGCCGCAGATTCATTTTTGCAAACACACCAATCGATACTCCAAATCGTTCACAAAACGACACACCTGGTCCACAGTCTCAAACACTGGGTCAAGATCCTTCTGATCGGCGTTAAAATGTCTTTTAAATGTCTGGTAATCAGTAAAGCTCGACTTTTTCACCTGGTCCCAAAACTCCATACCGTAATGATAAAACTCCTTCTCTTTTAGGGCACCTAATTGAGTCTTAAGCTCCTTGTAATTCCGGTTCCCTAAAATGTGAGGAGAGGAAATGGCTACTTCACGATCTTCTTCTTCAAATCGAATCAGTTGAATCTGAGCGATAATCGCCTGGTTAGGAGGGAAAAATGAATTTTCCCCATATCCATAGGAGGGATGAATAAATACCCGCCTCTCTTCCCCTGGTTTCATACCTATGAGGACGTTCGCAATGCCCGGAATTAAATACTCAAGTCTCTCCTGCTGGACAGTACCGCAATCTCTGTACTTTGTCTCCCCCTGGAAACGGAACGAATAGTGAAAAGTAACAGACTTAGCCCTGCGAGAAAGGGGCCTTTTGCTCCCTTCCGAAAGAGTTCGGTACAAAACTCGGTTGGGAATCAGAGTCGTTAAATGTTGGTTCTCATTAAGCCTTTTAAAAAATATGTCTGCTTTAGCTAGATTTTCCGCACAACGTAAGTCTCTCTCAGTCTGCCACATCAGCATTGGATGTGGAGAAGCGGTTATAGCTTGTTTATTTTCCTCTCTGTCGGTGATCCCTCGCAGATAAGCTTTTGATAAGGGCCCTCCCCCTTCCCATTTAATGAGTCTATGGATCCAGCTCGTTAGGACACTAACCATCTCCTCCGGGTCTTCCTGCATGAAGAGATCTCTCTCCTCGGGAATTCGTGAGACTTCGACTGTGCCAGACGTGGTCGTAAACAACTTGCAGAGAGTCTGTTCGAGGAAATCATCCTCCTCTAAAGCGCGAATGACTGCTTTGCGATTCTGTTCGTAAGTAGTCAAGAGATCCTGAGTTTCTTTAGAGTTGGGATCGCAAGTAAAAAAAGGGATCGGATACTCTTGGAAGGGCTTAAGATCCCTCGAAATTTTCATAGACTCTTCGAACATTTTGTGTTCTTGATTGAGCGTCTGAAATCCCAGAGAAGGAGTATGAATGGCTGCCTTGGGTAATTGACTGCAATGCATCAGCATCGTCTGCGAAAGGAAGGGAAACTTGTCTGTTCGAGTACAGCCGTTAGCATCTATGACGATCTCATCCCTGGCGTGATTGATTGAATTTTGTGTGCCGTAACCCAAAAGGATCCCGAGGAGCGCGTTGTCGTCTTTTAAAACATGGTAAAAATCATCCCCTGCATCGATCAGATTTTGCAATAAATTTTCAGCTGTTAAGGAAGGACCCAACACATATCGGAACAGAGAGATATTCTCGTTAACCGTCTTCAGGAAGGCTCGCCGATTGATGCTCACCAGGTGGCAATATTTATTGGCATGAAAAATAACAAATAAATACTCCTTATCGTGGAGAGGTACATTTAAATCTTTCCACAACTCGATTCCCTTGATTTTGGAAATGGTACTGGGAAAAGGGGCAAATGTAGCTCCAAACGGATAAATAGCATAACCCTCCAAAGCCATCGGCTTGTCCCCATAGACAGTATAGCCCGAGTATGATTCAACCATCGTTCTCAAAAAATCGGTCAGCAATTTTCTTTGACCTGGAGACAACTCTTGGATGAATGCTTGAACTTCAGACAAGCTGGTCTGTTCGATTGGATCGGCTGACCCCAATGTTGCAAACACCATCAAGCATAAAAATAGGATCCTCATAGCGCTTTATTCGCCTTTTCCATTAGGGAAATTCTTGTAAAAATTATAGGGGCACGCATTTAAGCAAAACCAGAGATTCCACTTAGACGACCAGTAAAACCCTACATGCTGCTTCGGACATATACCCTTGATTTTACATTCCTCCTGATACTGCTCGATACCAATAACGGCTAGAGAGTCTCTCAGCGATTCACTGATGGGGATCCAGATCAAATTATCGGCCAGGAACACCGTTTGATTTTGGATCATCGAAAAGCGCTTCGACTCCACATGGACTTTCCCATTTTGGATTCCAACAATGCCCGCCTTACAACAATCTACAAATGTTTCAAGTCCGTCCGGTCCGGCAGAAAATTCCCCTCCAACCAAGCTTCCGGAAAAAAGAAAAAGCGTCACAAAAAAGCAGATAACTTTCATAGATCCCCCTAAATTGGTAAACAGTAGAGTTTCTGAGGGTAAAGATTTATTTTCAATCTTTTCTTATAACGGTGCTGAAAGGAGCATACCGCCGCGCTGGAAAATCAAGTCAGATCGCACACAAAGGCATAGCCTTCTTATGACAAATTTTCCATGGATCGGTCCTAGCGTGGGTAAATATTTCCAAAATATATCCACCCTCAAGTTCTATTCTCACATCCATTTTCGATGCAACACACAACATTAGACGCTTATCTTACCCGCGCATCGGCCCCCAAAGGACGGGCTTCCCGCTCTAAGGAGAATTCTTGCCTAGGACAAATTCCAGCCAGAGAGAGAAGCCCTCGGTAAGTAAGGATGGTCCAAAGTAGAACCCTCTCCTGAGCGCGTCTTTCGACGATCAGAAAACAGCCATAAGAAAAAAAACAAGGTGGGCAATAATGAGAGGATAAACAGATGGTACTAAACTAAAAAGCCAGGAATGAACCACCGCCATGACTAACGCTCCTACGATAGGAAAGATCGAATGAATCAAGGAAGGCATCTGAAACATCTGCATGAAAACAAAAAAGAGACCCGCCAAAGTAAATGCAGGAACTAACAGAAAACCATGAGAAAGAAAATCTTGAACAATAATTCCACGAAAGACTACTTCTTCCGCTCCAACCTGCATGCCTGAAATCAAGATGGCAATAGGTATGGGTAGAATTTCATAGGTTCTCAAATGATGCCGAATCCACCCCCCTCGCGCAATAGCCCCCCACCCCTCAGCCGTCTTAGGAACTCGAAGTGGGAAAAATTTTTGAAGACCTTTGACAATACCCAGACATAGAAGAGAGGATACTGAAGATTCTCCAATTCCAATCAGAACACCATAGATCAGCAAACTTGGACTCCACTTATCGAAACCAATGACAGTAGAGTCCAAATCCAAAAGAAAGCAGAGCAATAGACATAGACATACATGAGTCCCAGAAATGAAAATAAGTTCCAAGACTCCAGCTCCTTGCTCTAAGTCATAGTTTCTCAGTTTCAAATGGCCCGGAAGCCGACGGGCAAGCGAAATTAGAAAAGATTTGAAAAACTTATAATAGGCTATAACAAAAACTGTCCAAAACAGAAGGGTTTTCAATCTACTTGAGCACCGTTCTGGAGAATCACATCAAACTTGTCCGGAGAATAGACTAAACGCCCAGAAACTCTGGTATTATCGAGAACGAGCCTCCCTCTCATATCTCCCAAAGTCTCCAGGGTGAGGCAGCCGGATACATGAGAGTCTTTGATGAGAAAGTGGGTTCCACGCAAAACCGCGTCTCTTACCTTAGAGGACTCAAGATCTCCCCGACCAAAAACTTCAAGCCGTTTAAAATCGCATCGATTGGCTGCCATAGTCCCATTGACTTCCAACGTGTCAAATACAGCTGAATAAGCCCGTGTATTTCCATTCACAACGATCACTTTATCGAATAGAGTAGAGACTCTTTCTGCACCTAATACAGCATGACCATTGATCCGAATATTAGAAAAAGTGTCACCGCTTAATTTCATTGCTCCGTTAAGTTGCGACAGTTGAGCATTTCTTGCATTTGTTGTGACGTGTTCTTGACCGCCTCTGAAAAGCAATCTGACTAAAAAAGCCATAATATCTCCTCCTATTAATTGAATTTAGAATTGTTAATGGATTCGATAGAGCACCTATCTTTTTGGTAAATTAGTTTACCGACAATCGTAGAGTTGTCCAAGATAAGTTTGTTGTTATTTGAGCCCATTCCTTGCCATATAACATCTCCATGAATCGTGCAGTCTTTGATGTGAAATTTTTTCCCTTTCAACACCAAAGCTTGCGCATCCAGTGAAAATAGTTCGGCGTTACCAAACACTTCTAATATCTGGCTGATTGAGCCTCCGCGAATATCAAGATTGCCATTGACTTCAAGAATATTGAACGTAGCAGATTTCACTTTCGCATTTCCATTGACGACGACAATACCTTCAAAGATAGATTGGGAATCCTCCGAACCAAAAACAGCATTTCCATTGATGAGAATATCTTTCCAATGACCATTTGTTAAATTTATGGAGCCATTAATGACAGATAAGGAATGATTCCTCGCATTGGCGGTGATGTGATCGGCGGCATTCTTGAATGGAATATCAGAAAAAAAACTCATAAAAACCTCCTCTCAATGAAATAATTTTCAAATTTACACCAAACACGTATTTCTTATTTTTGGCATAACGACTTCTGCAAATAATTTAAGCGTTCGATTAGAAACATCGAATGGCTGGGCCCCAAAATCAATTTGCCATAGTATGTGGTTGATATTCAGCAAGTCTCGGATTTTAAAAATCTTCTCCGTGATATCTTGGGGATTACCTACTAAAGCCTGCAGCCTCTCTCTCATAAGATCGGGCGTACAAGATTTTAAAACCGCAGCCATTCCAGTATATCGGGCATAATTTGATGAACGGGCGTAATCCCAAGCAGACGCAGCGTTAGCCCATATATTCATATAGCGGTTCAAATATACAGTGCTGTCGATTATGGCCTGATCGCGTGATGGATGAATGAGAAGCGGCAGACTAATCGCAATATCAGGAGTTTTACCTGGATGATTTTTTGTAAAGGCGGAACGATATATCTCAAGGAGTGGGCAAAGTTCGTTAAGATGCCCAGCTGGTGGAGTTACTAGAAGGGAAAATCCCTGTTCGCCCAGCCAGGCAAAGGATTGTCTCGAATTAACTGCGGCCCCCCATACGGGTGGATGGGACTTTTGTGTAATAGGCGGATAATTTCTGACATTCTCAAACTTAAAAAAAGGAGTGTTGATAGATACCGAAGGTTGAGTCCAAAGCTGAAGAACAGCGTCTATTGTAGAGACATAACGGTCGCGGCTCTCATCGAGATCGACTCCAAATGCCATAAACTCATAAGGAAGATAACCGCGGGCAAATCCCACATCAAGCCGTCCATTGCTGATCGCATCTAAAAGAGATGTTTCTGCTGCGATTTGAATGGGATGATGAAATGCGGGAAGAATGCATCCTGTCATCAGTCTAATATTTTTTGTCCTGGAGGCAACTGCAGACAAAAAGGTGAGGGGACTTGGACAATATCCCCCATATGGGTGCAGATAATGCTCGGTCATTTTAATCGTGTGCAATCCGTAATTTTCTGCGCTGCAACTTAACTCAATAGCCTCAAAAAAATATGAAGCAGGTGTCTTATCTTCGATCTTCGCGTCTGGAAGAAAAGACAGTCCAAATTTCATGCCGTCCTCTCTGCCCATTTTTTCCCTTCTTTATGCGCTATAAAATTGAGATAGGTATGAGCAAAAATTGCACACAAAATAGTTTTCAGTGAGATAAAAGAAATTAAAGCCAGAATCGAAAGAAGTAATTTCGATTTAAATTGAGCTGCGCCATACATGATATGTGATAGCCCAAACAGGAGGGTTGTCATGAGTAGCCAGATAGCGCGATTTAAATAAGAATCACTCAAATCAAAAGAAATAATGGTCAAGAACCCTCTAAAGATGATTTCTTCAACGCAAGCTAAGCTCAGAATTGTTATTAACGGAAGTTGATGGAATCTAAAAATTGGTGGGGTATTTTTATTGGAAGCAACAATGCGCGAGGCCCCTTTATTTACCAAATGCAATATTCTGGGTTGAATTCTGGATCGGTTCGAAATTGGAGCATCACCTTGCCATCGCTCCTGTGTGGTGCTGAATTCGGAAGATCGAAATTGTGAGCGCATTGATTTTTTTTCATAAAAAACAACGAAACTGCCGATGGCAAGACCAATAGGTAGAGACCCTAGTTCAGCCCAAATTGAACCGGAAAATAGTTTGGTGATGGGTATAAAAAAAAGGCCAAGTAAGACAATCGCGCTTTTTACCATGAGGTTCACTTCGATTAAATAGTGACCCCGTGTCCAGCGGCCGCTAATGTAATTCGCCACCTGAAAACTTCCAGCCCCCAGCAAAGCCAGGGCTGAAATGCAATAAGCGTTATGGATAGGGATGGGGATCGTCATAACAGCATGAGCCATATTGTTTAAATCTTGGGTGAATGGAAGGTACTGCACTTGGCAGGCATAAACTAAGCAGATCTGGCGACCAAGCCCTTGCTACCACAAATCCGAGCTCCGAGATTTCGGGAGGTGTCAAATTAATCAAGAATAAAGATTTGTCTTTGAACGAATAAAGGAGATTGGCCGTTTGTTCTTCAATAGTTCCCGACATATCTTGGGGGATATCTCTGGCCGCAATCGTCTTTGATTGTAAAAACCGTTCCGTCCAGCGGTGGTTGCCTCCGCCGCGGGCATATAAAGAAACATTGCTATCCAAATCGAAAATCCCATCTTCGGTATTACCAGCTGGTTCAATCTTTTCCCTTAAAATAATCATTCTTGCCAGATGGACAACTCCGATCGCTTCGAGATAAGCCTTATACATGGCATCTTCCAATGAAGTGTCGGACCCTAATCCAACAGCTACTTCAGGAATTTTTTTTGAGAAATGTAAAAGACAGGCAATCGAAAATCCAGGAAGATCAGCGTTTGGCAGCCAATAAAAGAGAGGCTCCGCAGCGTTTTTCGGGGCCAATTTTTCTATTAGTCTTTCTAAAGCATATGTTCTAGCGTCTAAAACGATTCTATAGGCATTCGACTTGGTATACCAATGACCCATTGCAGAATCAATTTGAATCAGTTCCAATAGCGCATTTCGAATAGCGGCTGATTCTGTTACATGCACCGCAGTTCCTGTGGTTACGGCTGACATAATCCAGGGTTCCCCACGATCCTTTTGGATATTATAGCCAACAAATAACATCTGCATGGGAATCCAATATTTTTTGCCATCGCTAACTCTCTGCAACTGAACCCAAGACAAGGACGAATCACCTGAAAATTTTTGAAAAACAAAACCCGGTCGTTCATAACTTTCTGAAGAAAATGGGATTAGGAATTCAATTGGTAAAACAGTCTCGCCTTTAGCAATTAATTCACTATAACTGCAAAACAATCGATCTCGAATAAGAAAGTCAGCCATCAGTTGAGAATACCGCTCTGCACTTTCGGCCAATCCCTTGATTAGAGCCTCGTCCTTATATATTCCCATACCTCCGATATGATACCCGCCTTTCCCTGGATCCGGACGACCTAGCAGAAGATGGACGCCTGTCAAACTGACACCGACCGTAAACAGAGCAGGATCCATTGAAGTTTTAGAAGCATACGCCACCTGTGTGGTAAGCCCGCAAAGCGGACTGACCATTTTTTTCAGAAGCTGCCTGTTCTTCTCTTTTAAATTGAGAGGAAATCCGCTATATTTGATTTTCATGAATCCTGTCTTAATAACGACTGAACATTGAAGTATAATTCCCCCTTAATGTCTTGAAAGGGGTTGCTGCATATCTCGCAACTTGAAAGCTGAAGCAAGTCATTGAAGACAATTTCCATTGTCGGGAGGTAAATGGAAAGCACTTTGCGTTTAGTGAATGAACATCCTGTCAGGGAAAAATTGATGATCTCAAAAGAAGCTAGAGATGAAGCCAAAGAAATGAGAGACGAAAATAAAGGAGATGCACCAAATTTGACCTTCTCATTAGCCAGTGAGATTTTAAATTTCCTGTAATTTTCCTGTTCTTTCAGATTCATGAGCACTTTTGTCTCAAAACAATTATAGCAAGGCCCCTCTGAACCTTGGAAAGTAGGACCTATAAAAAGGCATGGACCGTCAATGGAAACATTCAGCCAGGGGATATTGAGGGCATGAGTAATTCGTCCTAGTGCATATCCTAGTAGCGGATCGATATATTCCTGAGCCAAAACGATGAAATGGTCTTTCCATGATTCGAATTCGAGCAACTTTTTTTCGAATTCCAATCCATTTTCCATCCATCGGTTAGATAGATCCAGCAGAGTCTTGGGATCAACGATTTCGACTTTTGACTTTTGAAGATCAGCATCTAGATTTCGTGCGATTTCCCTTGAAAGCTGATGATCTCCCAACAAGAGAATGGGCTTGATCTTCTCCTTACCTGCCCCTGACCTTCGATGGAGAGGAGAAATTTGTTCTAAATAGAGATCAAAAATGCTTGTCGGAGAATGTTCAATCACCCCCAATTGGGTCAGTTGATCGATCAAACCTTCGATCTCTGATCGGGGAACCTCATATTTTTGAACAATTTCGGGTATGGACACCCCTTCAGACAGCGCTAAAAGGAGTTGAAAAAGCTTGCTATTTTTGGATTCATCTTTCAGAAGATGTGAATGAACGTTCCAAACACCGAAGCGAAGCTCGACGGTATCTGGGTCGTGCACCACGATCGAATAACTTTTCTTAATTCTCGGATAGGAAGAAACAGTTGTCATATGATACCTATGAAGAGGTTCCTAAAATTACCGAATGCAAAAATACATCTTGGACACCATCAATCTCTAGTAGCGAGTGCACATCATTCTCATAAAAACTTGCACAATCTACACTGCCCAATCCTAAGGCCTTTATGGCGAGGTGGAGATTTTGAGAAATGGCCCCCGATTCGTGAAACACAAAACGGAGCCCTCGGGCCCCATATTTTCTCATGGATTTCCATGGATGGCCAATCAAAAGGAAGATGGCATTTGAACGAGAACAAGAAAGAGCTTCTTCCGACATGGCGCAACACTGAAACAGTCGTTCGATTTTTTCTTTCCCTTCAAATTCTAAAAATAAAGCGTCTAATTTAGGTGAATATCGATAAATCCCTTTAGCCAATCCATTCACGTTTACAGCAGCAACCAAAATATCAATGGGGTAAAGTCCCCCTCCACTTGGCACTGTCCGGTAGCATATTTTCGCATGGCCGCCACGCTTGAGCGGAATGGTTTCTTCTGCAGAGATTCCTCCTGCCGCTCGAAGTAGGGTGGACAGACAGCTAAAGTCAATGCTATCTCCTGTATAATTCCTTACGCTTCTTCTGCTCGATAAAGCATGACCTAAACTCAAATCAAGAGTCGGCCCTATAGGCAATAAGATGTGCTCCTCAACTGAATCTTCTTCGCCGTTTAGACCGACTAAGACCAGGCCCGCATCATCGAGATACATGTCAATAGAGTTCTCTGCTTCTGGATCATTTTTAGAGATCCGGCTGTTCACTAAAAAATCAAGAGCAAGTCGGCTCATAGAACGATCTTCATTGCCTTGCTTTAAGCTATGTGTTTGAAAACCCATGGATTCGATCCATGGAATCGAAATTCGGTAGCCATTTGCTAAGACAGCGGAGTTAATATTTACCGACTCCTCCAATGACATAATCCCAATCCTCCGAAGCTATGAGCGAGGCTTCATATCACGCTTGCCGAGAAGGACTCCGCAAGAACAAGATGAAGAACTGCTTCCCGTGGAAGTTGAAGTAGATGCTCCCGGCAAAACCATCATATCATTTGTCGCCCATCTGTTGGCTAAATGAGTTACAGTTGCTCTCCAATCGAAGATTGAAGAAGATTTGATTTTCAATTGAACTTTCATATAATCAACTCCTTTTTCAAAGCCTTTAGTTAATTTAAGCTAAACAATAAAATGCCATCTCACTAACATTTTGACTGTTCAACAGACCCCTTTTAGAAAATTCGGCAATCTCTCTAAAGAAATTGGCTACTTTTGTTTTCATGGGAACTTTTGGTTTTAGGACAAGACTCCCTCTACAAAGCGGACAGTTGTTATGCTCACCAATCCAAGGTCGCAGACATGCCTTATGAAACGCATGAAAGATCTCATTAGATTTGGCGGCAGACTGCTTAATAATTTCGCTTTTTCCCTTAACGTGACCGATCCCTCTGGTGACTGCTGATAGACAAATTCTACAAGTCTGAATGTGTACTGTTGAGCTCATGTTGTTCTCTTCCCCTGCGGCGTGCCCCGCAGGCCAAATTCAGTGGCTGCCCGACGCGGGCAGAAACCGATTCTTGAGGTTGTTTGTGTATAGCCCCTTCGATCGTTTGTATTGGTTCGAATGGTTTTGTTTTCGTAAGTGCCCAACGAACCCGCCTCTCTAAAGGGTACGAGTTTATGCAAATCAAAGAAATAAAGTCCAGAAAAACTTTAAATGCTTTTTTCGCAAAGTTTTTCTAAAAAAAACATCCTATGGAGGCATTTTAATCATAGTGGTTCAATATGGGAATCACCACATCTTTCTCGTAGACGCGAGTCACTACGCTCTTTTTGCTGTCCCGACCAAAATGACCTAGTGCAGAAAAAAGTAGGTAATCGAGCACTTCGCGAAAATCAGGCCTGATTCCAATATTGTTGGCCGATCCCCTCC
>CAZFXE010000042.1:0-11145 GCA_964522945.1 uncultured bacterium | reverse complement strand
CGGTGCTTCCGCCATAATCGACATCAAGCACTGCGATGCCTCCGCCTGAAGAACCACCATTGCCCCCGTAGCCGCCGCCACCGCCTTCTAGAGAATCGCCATTGCCCCCAAGACCACCACCGCCGCCGCCAGAGCCGGTTGTGCCACCTCCGAGTCCCGCTGTAGCAGAGCAGCTGCTGAAGTTGACATTGTGGAGTGTCACGTTGGCTGTGTCGACAAAGAGAGCGCCTCCGGCTCCCATCCCACCGCCTCCTCCATCACCCCCGCTGCCGCCCGTGGCGTTGCAACTCTGGAAGTTGAGGTTCTGCAAGGTAACCGTGCCCTGGCGGATCATTAGACCGCCGGTGCCAGAACTACCTATGATAGTGACAGGCTGAGCAGGGTCAGGATTACCGATCACAATCGTGTCGGAACCAAGGAGGTTGACCATCGATAGCTTGGCTCCCAGCTGAACCGATGTAACACCGTTAGCAAAGACGATGTTGTAGTTTTGAACGACCTGTTGAGCTTGTTGATCAAGGATATAGTTAATGCAATAGCGCAGATCACCAGTAGTAGCACCGGAAGAAACTGTTTGACCACCTGGTGGATTATCTGTGGGCGTATTGACAGTCAAAGTAATACCATTTACCTTTTCAACTGAAACCATAGTCAATGCAACCACGCCAAACGCAAGCAGTCTTAGGCTTTTATATCCAATATGTCTTACCATTTTTTTCCTACCAGGATTTTGCAGTCTCTCAATTCTCGATAATCTAGACAATAGTTTATTTAAATACGAGAACACAACTTAGCAAGTCCGTGATTAGAGGATGACCGGCTACATGACAGAAGAAAAAAAACTGTCTTATCGGTGGATGAAAAGATCAATTCGCCAAAAAAAACTAGGTACCATACCTAAAGCTTCAACTGCTTTGCAAGCTCGTAACTGATGATCTGCATTGAATGAGTCTTTTTAAATGCGACTTCTTCATGGGATTGTTCCAAAAGCTTTTTGCCTTGGTCGTTTTTGACTAAGTCAGCGACGAGTTTAAGCGTCTCTTTTTGATCGTCATCAAATACGGATAAATCGGCTTTGACCGAGCTTTTGAGCTCATGATGGCTGATGGCTGTAAGTAGGCCTTCTTGAAGTAGCATATCAAACAAGTTCTGGTACTGGTCGGGACAGGGGCCATATTCTAAATGCACGTATCTTGATCCAGTGACACTGACTCCGTGCCGCTTAAAGTGGATAAAGTCCAAGTAAAACAGCGCTTTGTTTAAAAACAGCGGGCTGCGTGTCAGCTCAACTAAGTAGCAAACGGCTTGTTTAAACAGCTCCCAGTTGAAGCGACGTTTGCCGCTATAAATATCCGCGGGATGGGTTTTCCAATGGACTTCTAAAGCGTTGGTCTCGGCATAAGCCTCATCGCATTTAAGCCGGATATTTTCGTCTTGCACCATATCTTGTACAAAGTAAGTTTCCCATCGTTTAACGCTGGCTTCGCCAACTTTTAAATAGTTTGCAAAAGCAATCTGCGACATGCCTAAAGCTTGTCGAAATTTAATGATCTCATCGGACGTAAGCAGCTTGTGCATCCGACGATATTGGTCAGCTGCAGCTCGTCTTAAATGGTTCATTTGATCGCTGTCCATTAAAGGGGCACTACATTCAGTACAAACATGAGTCAGCACTGAAACAGCAACATGCTCTCCTTTAATCTCAGGAGAGAACCGCATCTTCTTCTTGTCGAAGCGCTCTCCCCCGCATTGCAGGCATTTCATTTTTTTCTCCTTTTTTCTCTATTTTTCGGCTCTCGTGCAGAGAGACGTAATAATAGAGGCCTTCTCTTAAGGCAAATTTTATGTACATTTCCTTTCCCATCTTCGGGCTCATCCATGTGAATGCAAAGAGCTCTCGGTTGTTGATAGCCTTCTCGTATGATTTTTGCGGAGGCCTAGTTCCCGCATAATCTGAGTGGTCGATCTCTTCCAAGAGCTCATAAATCAACGTCCAGATTTCCCCAGCATTGTTAACTGCTAGCTGGTAGAGCTCTCCTACGGCTTTAGCTGGATTGGCAAATAGCCCTTTTCGGTCTTTTAGGCATGCTTTGGCTTCTTCCAATCTTTTATCCAGCTCTCGGCCTGATGGTCTATCGCAGTGCATGTCCATCCCTTCAGTATAGTATCATATGATACCGACATTCAAGAAAAAAAGGCTAGAGGAAATTTAGTGAGGGGAGAATTTACTTCAGATGATAATTGAAAAACTTTACAGCTGAATGGCCGATGTCTTCATGGATCTGGCTTCGATCGATTCCGGGAGGATCGATCGCTAGATGCTTATCGAGCATCATCTTGCCGCCTTTGGTCACTTCATTGAGATAGACATAGTGGTTGGCGCTGCCAGGAATGAGCGTAAAGGCTGCTTTTTTGATCTTTTTAGCGAGAATGTTAGCGCTTTCAGCAATCGGAGTGATGTTGTCCCCTTCGGAAGCCACAATATGTACAGGAATTGAGATCTTCTGAAGACTATTATTTTCGAAGAGATGGCCGAGGGCAGGAGCCATAACAAAGACAGCAGAAATTCGGGAATCCCGGTAAGATTTTTTAGCGGGAGAATAGTCAATTGAATTGATAAGATCGTCATTTACGGTACTTGGAAGATGGTTTTTTGGAATCGTGGCGACCATCTCTTTATCAAATTTATCGATCTGGCCTCCTGCGATCCAGATGCCTGTATGGCCTCCCAAGGAATAGCCGATAAAGCCGATTTTCTTGCGGTTGATGCTGGGGCCGAAATCTCCATGTTCGAGGATCTGATCGACAATATAGCTCACATCTTGGGGTCTTTCCCAAATTTTGATGAAGTTTTCTGCAATCTTATTGTTCCAAGTATTGCCATGGTGGTCAACCGAAGCGACGATGTATCCATTAGCAGCTAAGATCTCAGCTAGCCAGGCGTTGTTAGTGCGATCCCCTCCATTCCCATGGGACATGACGATAAGGGGATATTTTTTAGAACTTAATTTAAGCGGAGCATCGCGAGCTTCTGGGCAGCGTTGCCATAGGCCGTTGACATTCTCTACAGGAGTGTGCTCTGCAATGGGATACCAGACTTCGGTGATCATAGGTCTTTCTCGAGACTCGTCATAATAGCGGATGGTAGCAATCCCCGTTTTTTGAGGATGTAGAATGATGGCGATATTTTTATTATTAACACACGAGGTGAACGGAACTAATAAAACGAGAACGAAAATAGAGGATTTAATCCACTTAAGCATGCCAACAGACTCCTATTTTGTCATATAACAAAGGGATGATTTTTCATGTAGAAAAATTACAAAGCACTATAAATTAGTTGGCACGATTAACCTCTTCTGATTATTGTGATGGAACTGCGTGGAGAAAAAAGCAAGAATGGTTTCATGCCTTAAATTCCGTACCATGATATGTATCTGGCTGCTAGCTTTTGCTCCTTTGTTTTTACAGGGAGAAGAGGTCGAAGCTCCTTCTTTTAAGAAGAAGATTCTTGTCTTATGCAGCAATGGCGGCAACGGTCATAACGCTGCCGTGGGTGCTTTGAAGACTATTCTCCACGATGGGTATGAGTTCACTGTTGTCTATCCAATCGACGAGCTTGAGATTTTCGGCGTCCCCTCTGGAGAAAGCCTTTATAACCTATTTCTTCGGAAAGGCTGGATCCGCTCGGTCAATGTTGTTTCTCGCTATGTTGCCCCAAAAGTTTTCCGCCGATACAAAAAAAAGATCGAAGGCTTAATTACCAATCATATCGAGTCTGTACAACCAGATCTTGTGGTTTCTGTGATCCCTTTTATTAACTTTTCAGCCAGTGAAGCGGCACGCAAGGCCACAGTCCCTTTCTTGATTATTACGACAGATAACGACCTTCAGACTTTTGTGCATGGGCTCCAAGGCGTTTCCCATCCCAACTTCAAAGTCGTCGTCGGAACCCATCTATGGTGCAGCCAAGAAATGCTTCATCAAAGAAATATCGCAGGCAACCTCATTGAAGTGATCGGCCTGCCTGTCCGTCCTGATTTCTTAGTGAAACAAGATGCTAAGCTTCTTCGTGAAAAATATCAAATCTCTGCACATAAGCCTGTGATTTTAATTATGATTGGCGGGGCCGGAGGCGATGCTGCTTATCAATATGCCAAGACCCTTGGCCAGATCCAGATGGGGGTCCATTTGATCGCCTGCGCCGGCAGAAACAATGAGATGGCAAGTGACATGCGGAAGATTAAGCTCAATCCGTCTAATTCGCTGACAGTCATGGAGTTTACCGATCAAATCCCAGAACTGATGGCTATGGCCGATCTGATTATCACCAAACCAGGGACTCTTTCAACAACGGAATCGCTGGTCATGCGGCTTCCAATTTTAATGGACTGCACAAACCCTGTGATCGACTGGGAGCAAGCCAATGTCGATCTAATTAAGAACTACGGCGTCGGCAACTACATCAAAGAACTCAAGCAGACGGAAATGCTTGTCCGCGACTATTTATACGACACCGAGCTTCGACATAGGGTTCAGCAGGCTTACCAAAAAATGCCTGCTAACCGGTTCAATGAGTCGATAGCTGGAATTATCGAAGAGATGTGTGCTCCTAAAAATCTCTTGTGCGATGCACAAGCAATTCCCTAAAATAGATACCTATGACCACTGCACCCTACGGAACATGGACTTCCCCTATCACTTCTGAATGGCTGACATTCGGCCAGAAGAGATTCGGTACGATCGTGCTAGATGGCGACATGATCTATTGGGATGAGCTCCGCCCAAGCGAAAATGGCCGCTCCGTCGTTGTTCAGATGTCTCCTGATGGAGAAAAACGGGATATGACCCCGGATAATTTCAGCACAAGGACGCGTGTGCATGAATACGGTGGAGCTCCTTATACTATCCATGAAGGAAAGCTCTATTTCGTTAATGACAAAGATCAGCGCATTTACGTTGGCACCGAGCCATTGACAGAGCCGCATGTCCGTTTTGCCGACCTGCATATCTATGGCCGCTACCTGCTTGCCGTCGGTGAAAATGATCACGACAATTTTCTGATCTGTCTTGATCTGACGACAAAAAAGTGGCAAAAGATCGCCAGCGGAAATGACTTCTATGCTTCGCCATCTTTCAATAACGATGGAACCAAGGTCGCTTTTCTTACCTGGAACCATCCTCAAATGCCTTGGAATGGCGCTGAATTGATGCTCGCCGATTTTAAAGAGGGCCGTCTTTCCAATATCCAAAAAATTGCAGGCAGTCCTGCCGAATCGATTTTTCAACCCAGCTGGTCGCCTTCCAATGTTCTTCACTTTGTTTCAGATTCGACAGGCTGGAGAAATCTCTACCGGTGGGATGGCAAGCCAGAGCCTCTTTGCCCACGCCAGGCCGAATTTGGACTGCCTCAGTGGGTCTTTGGCATGTCAACTTACGCATTTTCGAGTGAAAAGATCATCGCCGCCTCTGTGAAAGACGGATCGTGGTCCTTAGGACTTTCTCCAGATTTTAAACCTCTTGATTTGCCATGGACTTATTTTTCCCAGATCCGTGCTAACCAGAAGTTTGCCGTCTTTATTGCTGGATCGTCGCTAGAGGACAAAGCGATATACAAATACGACTTTGCAAAAAAGAAAACGACGCTACTTGCTCATAACGTCCATCCGCATCTCGATAAGGGATATATCTCTGAAGCTAACGTTTTAACTTTCCAGAGTGCAAAAGGCAGAAAAGCTCACGCTTTTTACTACCCACCAAAGAATAAAGACTTCAAGGCTCCAGATGGAACTTCCCCTCCTTTAGTTGTCATGACGCATGGAGGGCCGACAACAGCCACGTCTTCGACATTTGATCTGAAGATCCAGTATTGGACGAGTAGAGGCATCGCAGTGCTTGATGTCGATTATGGCGGAAGCACCGGATACGGACGAGCTTATCAAGATAGTTTGAACGGAAACTGGGGTATTGTGGATATTGAAGACTGCGAGGCCGGGGCTAAATACCTTGTCGATCAAAAGAAAGCAGATCCAAAGAAACTAGCCATTAGAGGCGGCAGTGCCGGCGGCTATACGACTTTGGCTGCTTTGACTTTTGGCAAGACCTTTACCGTTGGAGCCAGTTACTACGGCGTCAGCGATCTGACAGCTCTAGCTGAGGAGACCCATAAGTTTGAAGCGCGGTATCTCGATTCTTTAGTCGGTCCATATCCTGCACAAAAAAGGCTCTACGAAGAGAGGTCTCCTCTTTACAATGTGGACAAGCTTAAATGCCCCGTGATCTTTTTCCAAGGCTCGGAAGATCTTGTTGTTCCCTTAAACCAAGCTGAAAAAATGTACGACGCTTTAAAAAAGCGCGGCATCATGACAGAGCTGGTTGTTTATGAGGGAGAACAGCACGGATTTAGAATAGCACAAAACATCCGTGACTCTTTAGAAAAGGAGCTCGCCTTCTATCTCAAATCTTGGAATCGATAGATTCTACTTAAAATTAATTTTTACTCTCTTGTATACTGGTCCGCAATAGAGAATTCATTATGAGTGTACTGCCAGTTACACAGCTAGTTCAAAGCTTGCAAGATGTTCTGCTGAAAGTCAATGGTCAGACGCGTGATGATGCGCTGATTGAAGACCGGTCAAACAACAAAAAAACATATGCCGAATGGATTGCAGTCGCAGCACAAGCGGCTAAAATTTCTACACTGCCACAGCTGGACCAGCTTGAGCTTGCTCTCAAATACCGCACTCAGTTCCTAAAAGAAGAAGCTCCTGCGGAGTTTGATCCACTTATAAAGTTTTTTAGGAAACTTTCTGCAAGAATGTTCCCATCAGGAATTTCAGATGATTTTACCGATAAACAAATCCGCCATCTTTGCGCTAAATATCCCTCCTTTGCCAACAAACTGCTAAAACCCACCCATGAAAAGCTATCGGCAGACTTTTTTAGATTTGCAATACTTGCTCCTTCTCAGAGCAGCCATCGAAGTAAAGACGCCTCTCACTGGGTAGATATTTTTGTTAACTATCCTGAAATTGCAGAGCGGCTGATGCAGTCTTCTCTTTATGAAAAACTAGGGCAATATCCAGAAAACGTATTCATCCATGATGAGAAGGGAGTTTGTTTAAAAATGGAGCTCTGGGAAGGCAGTACTTGGGTTCCCATCCATCTTAGAAAAGAAGAGTTAGAAACCAGACTGCCGGCCTTTAGAAACAAAGCTCTAGGAGGACAAACTCTAGGCATCACGCTGACATTAGAAGAAGTTTTCAAACAGTTTGAATCGTCGGTTTCCCCTGATCTTGATGTTTCAAACACTGGTATTGTCAACATCAACTCTCAGCTTCTTATCTGCAAAGATTCGGATGAGAAAATCCATCTCATCGATCCTATGAAATGGACAGAGTATATGCCTTCTATAGAGCTTGAATTGCCAGAGCTCATGAAATTATTTCCTGAGGTTAAAAACGAGTCTCCCTTTGCTTTTATTCTCCGGGTGAATGTATTCGCTTCTAAAGATGGACAGGCCTTCTTCGACTTTATTATGAGGCTAGAAAATGGTAAATACCGCGTCATCTCATTACAGGGCCATCAAAAGACCGGCGCTGCCCTGCATCAGCAAAAAAGAGTTTTCTATCCTCTGACAGCTGAGCAGGGAGATGCCGTCATCCGCATGGTCGCAGAAGAAATTACAAGGTGCAGAGAAGCTCAGGCTGAAGGAAAGGAAATCCCGTCGATTGACATACAGTCCTATCTCGATGAGATCTTAGGGCGTGATTTTTATACACTCTTAGAAAAGTTAGTCACTGATCTTTTTCCGATAACTAATGCCCGCCAAAGCAAAGAAGAAATCAAAATTCAGTTATCCGATGTTAGGAAAAATCTCGATACCGCTGCGTTTCACACTTTTTTGCAGCCCGTTGTCGATAAGCTCATGATCAAACGCGACATGGGGTTGATCCAACAACTTATTAATGCCTCTCTTGCCACGATGCATACCTTTCTTCAAAAAGGTAGCGTCACCCTCCCTACAGTTGCGGAAATCACCGAAGCCGGCAGAAATCACTTCGACCAAATGGGTCCCAGTCTTGTAGCTTTAACTACCCTTTGCTTTGAAGTGTTGCACCCTTATCGCATCTCCGTTGCAGCTGCTGAAAAAGACACCCCTGTTATTGGGTTTATTTTCCGCACAATCGAGTCAATCCCCTGGGAATGGCTCAAAAATTTACTCTATGGCTTTTTCCTTACAGTCTTAGGACCTTTCCGTGGCTATCACTATAAAACCGTGGCAACCCCCCATCCAAGGTCTTTGTCCGGGCTTGTCCAGGCCATCGGCAACCTTGTGCCGGAGAGGTATATCAACCGCCCTTCTCAGCTCTTTGACAGCTTGGGCGATGATCAAAAACAATCTGTAGAGGCCCGCATGAAAACGCACCTTTCCATTTTAACAGCTCCTGTAAACACCTAAGCTTACAGAGCACTAGACAAAAAACGGTCATTCGATTAATTTTTTAGAACTTACATTGGAGTGTTAGATATGGCAAAAGGTAAAGATGCCCGTAAAGAAGACAAAAAGAAGCCTCTGAAGTCGCTAAAAGAAAAAAGAAAAGAAAAAGAAGAAAAGAAGAAAACTAAAGGCTTCTAGGGACTGTAGCGCTCTAAACGAGGCTGGGAAGACCGATAGGAAGAATCAGAGGCTCACTTGTTGAGCGTAGAGAAAAGAAAGATCGTTTCCATCTCAGCCCGGGTCAATCCCCCGTGCATCGCGAAGAATTTTTGATCAAACCGCCCTTTTTCATACCACCAGATGGAGTGGTTTCCATGAGGCAGAATCACGAGATTTCCGACTCTTTCTAAAAAGCTTGCCGAGACCTGTTTTGACCCAAAAAACCCGTCGTTGATGAGATCTTTGACTTCGCAGACAATCGCTTTATCTTCCAATGCCTTCGATAAAAGAGCTTTCGCCTCAGAGAGCTTTTCAGGAATCACATGTAAGAAATAGTCTCGACAAGATCCCGCAGGAGTCAATGACCGCTTGTCGGATCCCTTTTCAATCATCTCTTCTAAATGAGGTATCTCGCGGTTGAGAAAGTAAGTCGTTGCAGGATCGATCGGTGTCATCCCATGGTCTGCTGTGAGCAGGCAAGCGACTTTTAAATCGGTCTTAGAAAGCTTTTCCCAAAACTCTTCTAATGCTGTGAAACACTTGTCCATCGACCTTTCGACTTGTTTAGAATCCATTCCATGAGTGTGAGAATTCGAATCGATATCCCCGAAGTAGACATAGAAAAGCCCTCCTTTTTGCATCAGAGGTAAAACAGTAGAAAGACACTTGGAGAATCGATCATATCCCTGTACTTCTGAACCCCTAAACATCCAATTCGAGTAAACAGAATGAGAAATAGCTTTAGGCTGGAAGACATAGGAAGAGATCCCTTCTTTTTGCAGTCTCTGAAAAATGGTTTCTGGAGGCAGAATTTTCTCAGGAGCAATGACCCCTTTTAAACTCCCGCATTTTTTATCTCCCGCATAGGAATACAGCAAAGGAGCAATCACGCGGTTCAGCTGAGGTTCATGGAAGAACCACTCATAAACGCCCGTCTGACCCACTTCAGAACCAGAACAAAGCGTCGTGATATGGGCTGCTGTTGTTGATGGAAATTGCGAAGTGAGCTTAGAGACAATCCCCTCTCTAAAAAACCGAGCAAGGAACGGATATTTGGTGTAGTTTTTTTCTAAGAATTGCCAGCCGAACCCATCGATCAGGAATAAGATCACGCTGTCATACTGTCCATCTATCCAACAATCTTGAGGCAGAGCCTCGGATTGTTTTCCAAGCAGCCGCAGGATCGTCCCCGGTATTTTAGAAAAACAATAGGTGTCATAAAGTGGACGGCAAAAATGCGTTTCCCAAGCAGCCTTTTTAACTGCATCGACCGATTTATGGTTGATCATTAAAATATCCTATTAGGTTTTCTGCTGCAGTACGCGCTAGCAGGGTGCGGCACTCGACTGTTGCTGATCCAATATGCGGGACAATCAGACAATTTTTCAACTGACATAGAGGATGCGAAGACATAATCGGCTCTGGATCGGTGACATCAAGCGCTGCTCCGCGGACTGATCCGTCTTTCAAAGCTTGCACGAGATCATCCGTAACAATGACAGGGCCTCTAGCCATATTGACGATAACGGGCTTTTGTTTCATTTTTTTGATTGTTTCCTTGTTGATCAGCCCTATTGTCTCAGGCGTCAAAGGAACATGGAGAGAAATGTAGTGGGACTTTTCGTAAAGTTCTTCAAGAGAAACCTGTTCAACACGGTCCATCTCAAATTTAGAACGGGCATAGCCCAGGACTTTTAAACCAAAACCAAGAGCTCTTTCTGCAACAGCTTTTCCGATCTTGCCAAAGCCGATGATCCCAAAATATTTCCCATGAAGCTCTTCGCCTAAGAATAGATTCGGCTCCCACGCTCTCCAAAGCCCATTTTTGACATACTCTTGACCTTCAGTAACTCTTCTGATGAGATTAAGGAGAATGGCAAATGTCATATCGGCCGTGCTTTGTGTTGTTGCGTCCGGTACATTAAAAACCGCGATCTTTCTTCCTTTTGCCATTTGGAGGTCGACATTGTCAAGCCCTGCAGCGCAATTGGAAATGACTTTGAGCTGTTTTGCCTGCTCTAAAATCTCTTTGTCGACTTTGTCAGCAAGTGTCGTCAGAATCCCATCGAAATCTCTAACAACTTTTTTGAGCTCATCACGGGTGAGGATGCGATCTTCAGGATTGACTTCGATCTCAAAATTCTTATTGAGCAGCTCTTCAGCAGCTGGCATCTTGCGTGTGATATAGATTTTATGCATCTCTCCATCATGATTTTTATGGTTATATAAGTCAAAATATGTCATACAATCTCCCATGAATAAAAAAACCATCACGGTATTTACCCTAGCGATGATCAACATGGCCGCCATCGGCAGTGTTAAAAACTGGCCGACGATTGCGGAGTATGGTTTTTCCTCATTATTTTATTATTTACTTGCTGCGATCATTTTCTTTATTCCTACCGCTCTCGTTTCTGCTGAACTCGCTACTGGCTGGCCTAAAATCGGTGGAATCTTCGTTTGGGTCAGAGAAGCCTTTGGCCATC
>CAZFXE010000041.1:0-11161 GCA_964522945.1 uncultured bacterium | reverse complement strand
TCCAGAACTCGTTGTCAGCCGCTATGAGCTCGAAGTTGCCAAAGCAACCAAAGAAGAAATCGGCTGCCGGCTGACTCTGAAAGAGACTTGGGACTTTGAAGTAAGTGATGCAGGCTGGGAAAAGCTCTCTGCTGAATATCCGATTTTGAGAAGAACTCAGGGAGAAACCCGTGCTGAGAGGTATTCAGCTCTAGAAGCTGTTGAACCTAACATGCGTCTGAAGATCGATCGTTTTGCTATGGGCTATCTGATCAATCAACATCCAGAGTGGATCGAAGAAGCTCTTTTGAAGGCCACCAGTCGAAAACAGCAGATTGCGCTCCGCTCACGCGGCCATGTCGCTCCTTTTGATGAGATTGAAGATACGACAGAGCTGCGCGCATATTTGGAAAAAGCTCAAATTGGCGAGCCAGGACCTTTCTTCACACATGATGGACAGACCTATTACCGGATCGTCGTCTGGAATAAGCCTCAAGTAAAAGAAGTCATGACGCTGCAAGAAGCCTTAGAAGGCGACTGGCTAGGCCAGCTACTAGATGAAAAACTGCAAACTGTCTATGCCGATATCAGGAAAAAAGATCCTGGGGCCTTCAAGCTGGAAAACGGCTCTTGGAAGTCATTTTCAGACGTGCGCGACTATGTCGGAGCTTTAGTCTATGCAGATCTTCTAGATCAAATCTCTGATGAGGAGCTCTCTTTAGATCAATATCCTGCTCAACGTTTTGCCATCTGGATGCAAAATGCCAAGAAAACCATCAAGACTAAAGGAAAAGAGTCTCCTTTCCTGAAAACGACAGGCCAGCCGCTTCTCGATCAGTGGACGCTAGTGCAACAGACCAAAGACATTAAACGGAGCGACTCTACGACCTTGCCTAAAACAGAGATGTTTAAAGCAAGTGTTGGAAAATGGTCGAAAGTCTCCACTCCTCAAAACGGAGATGTTGCTTTCTACAAGTTGATTAAAAAAGGTGTGACTGAGGCTGCGGTTAGAGAAAAAGTCATTGAAGGACAGAAACTACTTGGCATGGATGCCAAACGTGTGATGATGCGCCAGATCCTTTTGCAAATGGATAATCATGGTCCTCGGTGAAAAGTTTCCTCCGATAGCCCCGATCCATTTTTTTCGGATCAGTACTGATATCAAGTATGGGAAGGAAATTACACGGAAGCTGTTTGGCAAAGGATATCAACTTCCGGATATGTCTTCGTTTCTAGGAGAAGAACATTTTGCTGATGTCGGAGTTGCTTGGCATGAAGGAGGACTCGAAGTGCAGATCCAAGTCCATCAAAAGTTCGAAGGCGCTTCTTATCCTAAATTCGATGAGGGAGATGCCATTGAACTCTTCATCGACACCCGCGATCTGAAAGAAGCAGGATTTCCAACGAAGTTTTGCCACCACTTTCTCATCCTTCCACAAGAAGTTCAAGGCGTTCGCGCTTTAGAGCTCACACGCTTTCGTAATGAAGATAGCCATCCTCTATGTGAGCCAGAATTGATCCATGTCGCAACTGAGATGACTTCCAAAGAATATACCCTCAAGATCAGCCTGCCAGCGGAGATCCTCCACGGCTACGATCCGAAAGCTTTTGATAAAATGGGTTTTACGTATTGCATTCATCGGCCTAAAAAAGAGTCGCAACATTTTGCTGTGTCGTCAAAGTACGTTCAAGTCGCACAGCACCCGTCTCTTTGGGCAACTTGTAAATTAGGGAAGTGAGAACCCGACAATCGACGAAAAGTTTTACTAAGATAGGTTCAAGTATGTATTTCACAGATTCGCACGAATGGATAAAAGTCGAAGACGGCCTTGGTACTGTAGGTGTCACTACACATGCTAAAAATGAGCTTGGAGAGATTGTTTATATTCAACTCCCCGAAATCGGCCGGCAAGTTAAAGTGGGTGAAGAAGTCGTGATCTTAGAATCAACCAAAGCCGCTGCCGACATCTATGCGCCGGTCTCAGGAGAGATCGTGGCTGTCAACGATGCTGTCCGCGCATCGCCTGACATTTTGAATCAATCTCCTGAAGATATCGGCTGGCTATTTAAAATAAGGCTTTCTAATTCTGAAGAGCTTAATGCGCTCATGAATAGAACTTCCTACCAGCAACTTGTTGATTCATGAAAAAATTTGCTTTGCGATTTTTTATTTTCGCTGTTCTTTTTTTTGCTCTCTATGCATCCAGGCATTATATAGGTGGGACTGCTTTCGAATATGCCATCGGGCGAGCAACTGGAGAAGCTGTCAACTATAGCCGCCGTACTTGGGAAGACGGCAAACTCTTGTATGAAGGGTTTTCTCTAGGAGAGAAAATCGATGTTCAAAAAGTGACGTTTGATTTTGAATTTCATCTCTTTCCCTTCTCAATCGATGCCGCTGTCCATTTAGATTCTCCTACTGTCCTGTTCGATGATAAAGAAACCAATTTAGCTTTTTTGCTTCCTTCCAAATTCTGGACCGTCAAGCTCGATGTTGAGAAGGGGATCCTTCGCTTGGGAGAAAAAAATCTTTGCCTCTTTGAATTTGCCAGCGGCTTGGAGAAAGAAGAGATCGGAAAACTCTCGACCTTTCAAGAGGACGGCGCGCCGCTCTTTACCTGCGGATTTAACTATAGGGTTGGAAGCCTAGCTGCCGATTTCCAGATGCAAGAGGCGCCTATTCACCAAACAGTTCCACTGGTCTCACTGTTTTATCCTTTGCCTACTTGGAAGACGCTTGATGGAACTGTTTCTGCGACGATCAAAGGAAGTATCGATAGTCATCAAGTCACTTTTTTACAGGGCCAAATTGATTTGCGGGATGTCCGCTTGGAATCAGAAGAGGTGATCTTTGCTGCCGACAAGGCTACCTCTAAGATCGATTTTCAAGGCGAGTTCGAAAATTTTCTTCTAGATACTGATTTCAAGGGAGTCGACTTCTTCTGGAATGAGTGCGAAGTTCTCCGTGGAGAAGGTTCAATTGTCTTTAAGCCAAAGGAGACTCCGTTTTTTGAAGCGCATGCGGCTGTTCATATCGGGGAGCTCGAAGGACGGGCAGACCTTATTGGGAAAGGCGAGATCCATGACAACCATGCGTTATGGCTGGAAGGAACACTCGACTATGTTACTGCAGGCAATCCTTCAAGAGTCGACTTTTCCTGGGCTGATGATGGCAAGGATCAGGTGCTGCAAACCCAGATCCACAATCTCGGCAAAGAAATTTTAGGGCTTTTAAAGTTCCCTTACGAGATTAAACAGGGGAGTCTGGATGGTCAAGCTACCGCTTACTTAGAACAGTGGGTCTTCCACCGCCTTCAGCTCGACACTGTCAAAGTCCATCAACTGGCCATCGACAATTTTTCTATCCAAAAGGCAGAGCTGCAAGGCTCCCTCAATTTACTCTCTGGAGATATCGAAGAGCTTTTAGTGCAAACCCATGATGCCGAAGGAGAGATCCAGGGGTGGAAAATCACCTCGACGCAAGGAATGATTGCCATTAAGGATAATCAGTTTGAACCGAGTTCCGCATTTGGGAAAATTGAAAATGTTCCATTTGCCCTCCAGCTCCAAGGACCGCTTTCTACTTTCCATGCCTCCGCCAAACTCTCTGCCGGCGCTTCCGAATGGATGAAACTTCCAAAAAACCCTCAAGAACTCCCGCTCTCTTTAGATTTAGTTCTGGATCGAAAAGAGCAGGAAATACAAATCGTCGGAACATTTGAGTGTTTGGAGGACGTCGTCCAACTCAATGCCCAAGCGAATATTTCAACAGCCGTGATCAAAGGCGTTTTTCAAACTCCGCGCCTCCAATCGTCTTTCTATCGGCCCTTCCTAAAAATCTTTGCTCCTCAGCTCACAGCGCAAGGGGAGCTATCTCTCCGTGGACAGTTTTCTGAAAAGACCATCGATATCCTTGCTATCGGTGACGATTTCACCGTCACTTCTCCCGATTTTCAACTCTCTGTTTTAGGACAAAGCCGTGAAATTCTCTATCACTACGATTTCCTCGAGAAAAAAGGGATCGGTAAAGGAAAACTCTCTCCCATTCTTTTCACCAGCCCTCAACTGACTCAGCAGATCTCTATTTCCAGCGGCGATCTCATGTTTAATGACACCTCGCTCTCTTGCCAAGCGATGACGGGACAAATCAGCGGGGTGACTATAGAAGGAAACCTCGCAGCCAACTGGGAAGAAACTCTTGAAGCGAGCTTCTTTTCACAAAAGGCTGAAGGATCTCTTGAGAACCTGATTGATTTTGCAGCTCCTTTCTATCAACTCCCTCAACTTAGCGGCCGTTTTACTTGTCCTCCCGAAGGCGTCCAAGTCCACTATGCCGATGGAAAATATAATTATCGCTTCAACACGCTTTTCGAAGAGGTCGAAGGAACGCTCACTCCGAAACTCTACGTAAAAAAGGGAGCTTGCGGACTTGCTTTTGATTCTTTAGAAAATCAACTCGTCTTACAAAACATCGAAGGAACTCTCTTCGATGATCTGACTCTCTTTGCGCAAGAGGTCCGCTACAAAAACAAAGAATGGGACTTCGATGCTGCATTAGACAGGAATGGCCAGCCGCTGCTTTCTCTCCAAGGAAGAGCTTTAGCAACTCCGCAAGGATATCAGGTGACACTGCTAGAGGGAAAAGCTTCGGAAAGTTATCTCAAAACTCCGCTCACATTCCGTTGGACGCCACCATCTCAGCTCGAAGATGTTCGGGGAACAGTCTATATCGATACCAGAAATCTCATGGAGCAATTGGAGCTCTTAGATCGTTTGGGCATCTACACTGCCGCTTTCGGTATCAAAGAGACATTGGAGCAGATCCAGGGCAGCATCACGCTCCGATTAATCATCGATGCCGAGCAGTCGGAATACGAAGTCCAAGGCTCTTTAATCCGGTATGCATCGAAGCTCTTTGATACAGTCGAAGCGCATCTCATCCGACAGGGAAACCAATGGACCCTCAAGAGCTGCGCTCTAGATGATGTTCAACTCAGCGGTGTTGCAGCTTTCCAAAATGCCAAATGGGTCGTCTCTTCCTGCGACATCGATTGGAAAGATCTCAAAATCCATACCGCCGGGATCTACGAAAAAGAAAGATTCGATTTCAAGATCGATGGACAGCTCAATCCTCGCTTTTCTCTGAAAGGAAACGGAAGCTTCTTCTCCAAGACACCAAATTTCCAACATCTTTCCCTGAAACTTTTTGACCAGACAGAGCAGCTAGCGTCCCTCATCTGCGATAAGCTCAACTACAACAACGGAAAATGGGAATCTCCTGTGTTAGATCTCACGGTGCTGTCTAAGGAACTCGCAGAGCCACTCAGGGCAAAACTACAGCTGAGCGTCAGCCCCAAAAAGACGACCTTCCAAGGGTCCGCTTCGCAAGGAGAATATAAAATTGGAAAAGGCACACTGAAGATCGCTCAACTCTATGGATTCTATGAGGCTCCCTATCTCAATCTAAAAGGCACTGCTACCCTCGATGATGAACCTTTGCAATATGTCGCCAAACTCTCCATGGACCAAAACTATGGCGGGGGACTCAACATCCAACATGGCAATGAAGTCCTCAAACTCGCGCTTTTGGATCCGATGACCTGTCAAAGAGCAGAAGGGGAAATTTTTGGCCTCAATGTCAATCTCCAGAGGGAAGCTCAAGGCTATAAGGGAACCATCATCTTCAAAGACACTGCAAAAATCTCTCAATGGATGGACAGCGACAGCTTAAAAGACATCTCTGGTCTGCAGTTAACAGGCATTTTTACCAAAGAGACCTTCACAGGAGAACTCGAAGGTCATGAGGCACGCCTCAACGAGTATCTCGTGCAAGAACTCCATGCCTCTGTCGATTATTCGCCGACTCGTTTCAAATTAAAAAATCTGACCTTCCAAGACCCTGCAGGTTCATTGACCGTCAAAGAATGCAGCGGTTTCCGTTCTGCATCAGCAGACAAGTGGAATGTCACGATTCCATTGATTAAGGGACAAGAGATCAAACCCAGCGCCATCCGCAAGATAGGAGCCCCTCAAAAAGAGATTAAACCTCTTCTGGTTCGTTATTTTGTGATGACCGATGTCTTGGGGCAGCTCGGTGATCTAAACTCATTTAGAGGCCTTGGAAAGTTTAATTTCACCCAACGCGTTAAAAAAGAGCCTTCAATTTTTGATATTCCTTTAGCGATGCTCAAAGATTTAGGACTCGACCTCGACATGTTCTCTCCTGTGATGGGAGAAGTACAGCTCCAGCTCAAAGACAGTAAACTCTTTTTCACCGACTTGCAAAATACCTTCAGTGAAGGCAATCGGTCTGAATTCTATTTAGCATCGGAGCCTTCCTATATCGATCTGAATGGAGGACTCTCCCTAAATCTCCGCATGCAGCAAAATGTCGTTCTCAAATTTGCTGAACCGTTTATGATTGCAGTCCGCGGAACATGGGAAAAGCCGAAATACTCGCTCCAATAACCAAACTTTTAGAGGTGGTCTTTCCACCTTTTTGCTGGCATTGCGATGAGCCTGCGACTCTGTCGCAACCGCTCTGTTCGAGCTGTATCAAACTCTTAGATATCCTGCCTCCTGCCGATCCTCTCGTGACATTTGAGGGGCAAGGCCCTGCATGGACACTTATCAAAGCACTCAAAAGCGGGAAAGCTCCGCGCCTTGCTGGAGGGCTTGCCGGCTACATGGCTCTCCACTATCTTAAAAGTGATCTTCCTTTGCCGGACTTAATCGTGCCAGTTCCGCAAGCTCTCCATCGGTCATTGCAAGTTGGCTACAATCCGAGTCTTCTCCTGGCTCAGCATCTGGGTAAAACCCTCGACCTTCCTGTCATGCAACTTCTCAAACGAAAGCGGCAGCTTTATTGCCAAATGAAAGTCGACCGTGAACGGCGGTACCTTTTATCGACGGAGAACTTTCAATGGAAAAAACGAGTGCCGATTGCTGAGAAAATCATCCTGCTTGTCGATGACATTGTTGGAACAGGAGCCACTTTGCGCGCCTGTACCCAGAGGCTCTATGAGGGATTTCCCCTCAAGGTAATTAAAATGGGTTGTGTTATTGAGAATTTATTAGGATAGGTTCATTAGAAAAAATGGACTTGAATAGTCCATTTTCCTAAGCGATTGATTAAAAGTTAGCTAAAATAAGTTTTCTCCGACGGGAGCCGCCGCAGCGGTCACATGGACCTGTCCTATAATGGAGACGCCTTCATCGACAGAGAGGCGGGGAGCGGTGATGTTGCCCTTGACCTCGGCATTGCCTTTGAGGATCAGGCGGTATTGGACGGTGATGTTACCTTCGACTTTGCCGGAGATCTCGGCTTCGTAGAGATCCATGTCGGCTTTGACACATCCTTCAGGACCCACGACGATTTTGCCGTTTCCTTCAAACTCTCCTTCAAAGACTCCGTTGATGCAGATCTCTCGTTGGAAGGCGATTTTACCGGTGACGGTAATATTGGTTCCGATGGTCATTTCTGGGCCGGTGTCTGGCTCTTGATCTTCATAATAGGGAGCATCTGTTTGGATGAAAGGAGAAGGAGCAACGGGTGCGTAGCTCTCTTTCTGAATACCCCGATCTAATAGACTTTTAGCGAACTTGAACATAGGAGACTCCTAACTTTATTTTCCTGTTAACAGGAAAACGATTTTTACTCTTCTAAATTTCGCCGGGCCATTTCGATTTGCTTGCGGAGGGTCTCATCGCTTTGGAGCTGCTGGTTAACTTTTTTCCAAGCGTGAAGCAAGGTTGAATGGGTCTTTCCGCCAAAGGCAGAAGCGAGTTTCATCAGAGAATCGGTCATGAGTTCTTTGGCTAGGTACATGGCGACTTGGCGGGGAAAAGCGACATTTTTGATACGAGAAGTTCCGCGGAGGTCGCTCACACGGACTTCAAAAAGCGTCCCAACGCAGTGGAGGATGTTGTCGACAGAGACTTTTTTCTGGGGATTGTGTTGGAGAAGTTCGCCAAGAGTGCTTTCAACGACTTCTTCGGTGACTTCTTTTCCCATGTGGCGAGAAAAGGCAGAAAGCCGGTTGATGGCGCCCTCTAATTGCCGGACGTTGTTGAAGATGTGCTCTGCGATGAAAAATGCGACTTTATGAGGAATGCGGATGCCGCGGAGTTCGGCTTTGTGTTGCAAGATGGCAACACGTGTTTCAATGTCAGGAGCGCCGACATGAGCGACAAGACCCCATTCCATCCGGGCGACAAGACGCTCAGAGAGCTTGAGTTGAGAAGGCGGTTTGTCGGAGGTAATGACAATCTGTTTGTTTTGATTGATCAGACTTTCGAAGGTGTTGCAAAACTCGTCTTCAAAGTTAAGACGGCTTTGTAGGAATTGGATATCATCGACGAGAAGGATGTCGAGGGAGCGATAAAACCGTTTCATCCGATCCATCGATTTATTTTTTAGATTATCGACGATATCGTTGATGAATCCTTCCGTCGTGATGCAATGGATCTTAAGTTTTTTGTGATGCTGGCGGACATAATGGCCGATGCCGTGGAGGAGGTGGGTTTTTCCAAGACCGACGCCGCCGTGGATGAAGAGGGGGTTGTATGACTTGCCGGGATGAGAAGCGACACCAAGAGCGGCGGATTTAACGAATTGATTGGAGGCGCCTTCAATGAAATTTTCAAAGGTGTAATGAGGATTGAGTTTGAGATTGTCTTGCGCAGGAGGGGCCTCTTCCTGAATGGGTTGTTTTCTGACTTCTTCAGAGATGATGAACTTTAATGCCAGGTCGCCATTGGTTTTGACAGGAACAAAACCAGCGAGGTCTTTTTTGTAGTTTGCGAGAAGATATTCTTGGACGAAGATGTTCGGGACTCTTAAAACGAGCTCATCCGTTGTGTTTTCAGCGACTTGAATCGGTGCAATCCAATTTTGAAATTCAGCTGCAGAACACTTCTCTTCAATGTAAGCGAGGAAATCGGACCAGATGTCTGCCTGATTTTTTGTGAGCATAGGCTTAATGTTGTATCACGCAGTAGAATTTAAGTATAAGACAGAAGCAGCGCTGATGCTTGGTTTGCAATGATCGAGTCGGAATGGCCGACGAGAGTTTTTGCTTGAGCAATGGCTTGCCGTCGATAACCGAGGGCAAAAAGGGCTTTCACGCGGTTGAGGAGAGTCGTTGGATGGTTCGGTTCAACTTTTAATGCTTGTTCAATAGTGCTGAGAGCTTGGAGATTATGTCCGGTTTCTAAATAGAGTCCACCGAGAGTTTGCAAATCATACGCATCGCTTTGATTGAATGTGACAAGAGCTTCAAAAAACGATTGAGCGATATCGAATTTGCCTTGTTTAAGATAGGCGTAACCCAAATATCTTAAATCTTCCAGCGCTTCTGCGTCCCACCCTACGATTTCTGACCATTTAAGAGAGCTCATGATGATCACCCCTTTTGGTACTGTTTACAGCGCGACACAATATCTATCAAGTCTTTGTTTAACATGCTCATGAGCTTTAGGACTTGCAGAAGCAAATTTTTCTCTTGATCCCATTCATCTTTGTCTTGTTCTTCGCCGGATGCGCCTTGGATCCGGGTGATCAACGAATCTTGCTGTTCGTCCGAACCTAAAAAACCGACAAGTTGAGAAGTAAAAAGACGCCGTCTTTGTCCAATGAAGCCTTTTGGCACTTGGAAAGCGGCCCAGGTTGGATTGCGGGTATAGAGTCCCAAGAGAACTTCAACTTGAGATTGGGAAGTCGGTAGATTAACATCGGAAACCGCATGTTTTGAAATGCTATCCGCATCCTGAGTCAGCGGCTGGGTTTGAGTTAAAATTTCTTGGTCTTTTGCCCACCGAATCGAGACATCAAGGGGGAGATTCGAGACTGTTTTAGGTTCAACCACGCTTTGCTTCCTTTTGCTGGATGGGCAAGTTTAACAATCCCAGCCTTTTATACCAAGACTGAGCCTTTTAATCTTATTTACTCCGATTCAAAATTTGTCTCAACACTCAATTCAGGTAAATATTTAAATGTTAGAGCAACTCCAAAAATGGCTACTTCCTTTTGTAAAGAATCTTGTGAAGGAGCAGTTCCAAAACCAATATTCTAATTCGACGCTTAATCAAAAATAGGGCCTGACCGGGCCATGTTTTGTTTGTTTTTGAGCTTTTCATTTTGTTATTTCCCACAGATTCCCACATTTCTTAATATTTTTATAACTCATTGAGGTTGTGGTTGTTGAGAAATGATTTTGGTGGCACTTGGTGGGTAGAAATCCGGAAAGAACTTGCGGATTTGATGAATCGGTGTTAAATTGTGGCAAAAGGTGAAAAAGAGCATGACCAAGTTTTTCTTCAGCGGATCTAGCCATGCAAAACTCGACGGAAAGAACCGTTTCGTTCTTCCGCAACAGATGCGTTTTGGCTTGGTGGAAAACGGTGCATTAGAATTTACCATAGCTCTAGGCCTTGGTGGCTGTTTAGCGATCTATCGCAAGAGCGATATCGAAAAAATTGTGGAAAAGTTCCAATCCAAACAGCACATGGCCAAGTATCAAAAATTTTTCACATTGTTCTTTTCTACTCTCCATCAAACGACATGTGACTCAGTCGGACGGATCCTTCTTCCTCCAGTACTGATGAAAGCCGTCGATATAAAGGGCGAGCTCGTGATTGCCGGGGTCTTGAATAAGATCGAGATCTGGCCAAAAGAAGTCTATGACGCCCAATTAAAGGCTGCGATGGAAGGAAAAGAAGAAGGGTTTGATTTAGCGAAAATGACTGAAGAAGCCTTCGCATTACTGGGCGAAGATGAAAGCGAAGAGACTGTCTCTGATGCTGCAAAAAAACTGACCGAATTAAAAGACAAAGCTTACGCAAAACATGAAAGCTAATCATAAATCTGTAATGGTCGCAGAGTTCTTGAAGTACTTCGAACCGATAAACCTTAAGGTTTTCTTCGAAGGAACAGTGGGAGCCGGTGGACATGCAGAGGCAATATTAGAGGCCCACCCTGAGATTGAAACATATCTCGCGTGCGATCGGGATCCAGAAGCGTTGGAATTAGCAGAAGCCAGGCTCAAACCCTGGAAAGACAAAGTCGAGTTCGTCAGAGGTAACTTCGGTGATCTTGATACGATTCTTCAGAAAAGGGGAATCAAAGAAGTAAACGGTTTTTTTTTGACCTAGGGGTATCATCCATGCAATTCGATAAAGGATA
>CAZFXE010000040.1:0-11270 GCA_964522945.1 uncultured bacterium | reverse complement strand
TATGTTGAATCTGTTAATGCTCAACAAGTTATCCAAAATAGCGAACTGTTCAACAATCTCGCAAAGTAATTTCTTAAATTACCGAAGCCGCCTAGAGAAGTTTCTTTAGGCGGCTTTTTTATTGCCTCTAAAATTATTAATTTATTTTTTGACACCAGTTCATCACTTTTTCACCTCTCAAAATTGACAGATTTGATTTTATCACTTGAAAAAACAAAGAAATCTGCTAAAATACTAGACTCTTGAGAGAATTTTTAATCATCCTCCCCAAAGAAGGCTCTAGATAGTTTTAGGTGCTTGAAGGGGAGAGTTTTATAACACCAGAGGAAGTACAAATGTCAACAGCAACGAATCAAGCACCCAAATTTGGGAAGTGGAGGTCTTTTTTATGGCCGATCCATACATGGGAACTAAAAAAGTTTATCCCTATGGCTCTCTTATTTTTCTTTATTAACTTTAATTACACGATTTTAAGAGATACAAAGGATGCCTTAATTGTTAATGCTCCAGGTTCCGGAGCGGAAGCCATCCCATTTCTGAAATTATGGGGAGTCTTGCCCTTTGCAATTATTTTTATGTTGTTCTATTCAAAGATGAGCAACATCTTTAGCAAACCAAAATTATTTTATACCATGATCTCGATCTTCATGGGGTTCTTTGCTATCTTTGCTCTCATCCTTTATCCTAATCGTGATGTCCTTCATCCGACAGACCTGTCAGACCAACTGCAAGCAGTCCTGCCTCAAGGCTTTAAAGGTCTTGTTGCGAACCTCCGTAACTGGACATTTGCTTTGTTCTATATCATGTCAGAACTCTGGGGTAGCGTGGCCCTTTCTCTGCTTTTCTGGGGATTTGCCAACGATACAACCCGTACTTCTGAAGCGAAACGTTTCTACAACGTTTTCGGTCTCGGCGGTAACTTAGCGATGTTGGTCTCCGGTCCATTGATCGTTTATTACTCAAACTTTCACTTGAAAGTGGCTGCTGGTGTTGATGCGTTTGGCGTCACCCTCAACTACCTCACTATGATGGTCGTTTTCTCAGCTCTTTGCATCATGGGAATCTACTGGTGGATTAACAAAAATGTTTTGACAGACACTCGTTTCTACGATCCTGCAGAACAGCAAAAAGTGAAGAAAGAGAAGCCAAAAATGTCCTTGGGCGAGAGCTTTAAGTTCTTGGCCGGTTCAAGATACATCCGTCTCTTGGCGCTGATTGTTCTTTCTTACGGTGTCGCGATCCAGATCGTGGAAGTTACCTGGAAAGACCAAATTAAACTCATGGTTAAGGGTAATACGAACGAGTATAGCGCCTTCATGGGCAATTTCTCAACGCTGACTGGAGCCGTGACATTGTTCATGATGCTCTTTGTCGGTGGTAACGTCATCCGCCGTTTTGGCTGGACTAAAGGCGCCTTGGTCACTCCGATCGTGCTTCTAGTAACTGGCGTGGGCTTCTTTGCCTTCATCATCTTCAGAGATCAACTGGCTCCTTACATGATGGGCCTTTCTCCTGTTGTATTGGCTGTTCTCTTCGGACAAGCTCAAAACATCATGAGTAAATCGACGAAGTACTCTCTATTCGATCCTACGAAAGAGATGGCCTACGTTCCGCTTGACCAAGAGTCAAAAGTTAAGGGTAAAGCTGCAATTGACGTCGTCGGAGCCCGTTTGGGTAAATCCGGCGGAGCTTTGATCAACCAAGGGTTGATCATTGCATTTGGATCGCTCGCTGCGATCACACCGTACGTTGCCGGTATCCTTTTCTTGATCATCTTTGCGTGGATCTATAGCGCGAAGTCTCTTGGTAAGCTTTATGGTAAGCTCACTGCGGAGAAAGACCAAGTCAAAGCTCCAGCTCCTGCAGCAGAGCCTGCAATAGCAAAAGCAACTCAACAGTAATTAACTGCTGAGTCATTAAACAAAAACCCTCTCCGGGTAACTGGAGAGGGTTTTTTTATGAAAAAATTGCTTTTCATTTAAAAAAACTTTATCATGTTCCGATCGTTTTTGTTAGGAGACAAACATGATAGCAGAAGTAGGGAGCATTGTAGAGTCGGCTGTCGAAGGGGCGATTGAAGGGTATTACTTTGATAAGAAGGTAGATAAATTAAGTGAAGCTGTTGAAAAGGTGATGGCAAGTGCCCATCAAAAAGCTAAATCTTTCATGGCAGAGGGTTTCTCCGGGTTAACCGTTCAACAGATTGAATTATTCAGTCACATTGACTTGTCTCTTGTCGGTATAAAGAACGTTTATGAATCGCAAATGCACCTAACTGTTGATAAAGTGGATCAAAAAGCACAGGCTTTGTTGGCCAGCTTGGATAAAATTATCCACGATTGGAATGAAAAGTTGCTCAGTCCCGATATGCAGCGATTGGCCTATGAGGCGAAAGCGGTTATTAGTAGTTTGCCTGTTATTGATACTCGACCTAAGGTGACAGCTTTTTTTCCTACCTTTGTTGCACCTTCAAATAGAGAGTTTAACGTTCTCATCAAGTGTGTGGGAAATTTTCCAGTTCTTTCTAACTCTGAAATTAGACCCACTCTTGTGTTCAACCAAAAAGAATACACCTCTATCCATAACCAACCTGAAATAGCATTTTCTATCCCTGTGCATGAATTATTTCCATTGGCGGGAAATTCGATGCATGGAATAAGAACAGCTAGTTTTGATGTTAAAATTCCTTACGATGAAACATGGTTCTGGTCCTTTCTTTGGCGTCCCAAAGCTTTTTACCATTACCAAGGTTCGATCTACCTTTTGCCAGAGTCTCCTGGCAAGATCACGATTCATTATACCAAAATGAAAGAAGTTGAAGAAAGAGAGATGATCATTTCTGATCAACGAATACAAAATTCGCGCGAGATCGCAGGCGGCGGATCAGGACACTCTCTAATTAAACAACCCCATTCATTGAAAACGAAACCAGGATGGAAAATTGTGCCGGACACTGTTCAATTCCATGTCGATGAGAGTAAAGGAAAGAAAGAAGACTCGGAAAGCCGCAAAAATAGATGGGAGCTTCATGAAGTTACCCCTGAACAGGCTACCTATCTCGTCACAACGCATACCTATGATCCGATAGAGCATTGTGGAAAGATTCGATTTAGGATATCTGCTGACATTTCTCGGACACATCTGGTAAAGGAAACAACGAGAGAAGAGTATGTAAAAAAGTGGGGCGAATCTATCATCATCGATGAATCGAAAGGCTCCTGGGTTATCCATTTTGATTCGTTTGATGGTTTGCACAATGAGATTCCCGGGTATGGTAGATCTCGATTCTTTAGAGTAGAGTCGTTTGGGGGAAAACCTGTAATTTCTATAGACTCACCTGAACAGGTCTCTTCCCATTTTCTCTTAGCATAAAAACCCTTCCCCATGTAACAGGGGAAGGGTTTTTGCAAGAAGGATTCAGCACTTAGTAATCTATTTGGAGATGGAGCGTTCCACCGATAAACCCGAGATCTCCATGACGTCGCAGTCCCTCAATCGTGACATTTGTTCCGATGCCTCCTGACGAAGTTGCTGAGAAACTGTCATTGAACTGGTTCATTGCAAACCACTCAGACGCTTCAAATAAGAAAGCGATATAGAACCGATTATTGTCACAATTGAACCAGACATCGTATCCAAGGCCAAAGTAAGCATCGATGTTAGTACGGAGCGAGGTGTTTTTTTCAGTTGTTTTGACAATTGAAGGGACGAAAGCTGTTCCACTGGCTTCTTGGCCGTGAAAGCTTTGATGGACTCTGTAGCTGCCCCAGAGTAAAGAACCTGATATTCCTCCTAAAAATGCCCAGCCTTCGCTCATGTAAAATTGTAAATCAATTCCTGCTCTTGGGCCGATTCCACATGTCGTATTTTTAGCGTGGAAGGAGGTCTTGATAATTGTTGTAGGGCTGAGTTTGCTTGTGCTTGTAAAGGCGCTTAAGTAGTGTGTGCGATATTGTTGCTTCATGCCAAAACTTCGTAATCCAATAAGAGGGTGGATGGCAAACCGTTTAGTTAAAAAGAATTCTCTTCCCACAGAAAAATCAAGTGTTGCGAATTTTAACCTATTGTTTGCATGAGCTTTAGTAGCAACTGCGCTGAAAAGATTTGTATTGAAGTCTGGAATGATATGGCCTATAGCGTTTGAAGGGGTGTGCGTGCTGCTGGTAGCAGTGGAACCAATGTACATGCCGGTAACACCGACATCCCAACTGTCGCTGGTGTATCCACCTACGGAAACCCGGGCGCCAGAGGTCCAGTCAAAATGAGGCTGTTTATATTTATTATGCTTTTTTGCAACAGAAGAATTAGTATCTGTGGTTTGGCTGACGGCATAAAACATGTCATCTAAATGAGGAATCCAATAGAGGTAATCGCCAGAGATAAAGCCAACTCGGTTGTCAACATTATTAAACCCTGGGGTAGGCTCAGGTTCTTTAGGGGTCTTCTTAAAAGTCCAAGCGGCATTTGCTTGAATCGCAAATAAACTTAAAAATCCTATAGTTCCCAATAGCTTAGACACGTCGTTCTCCCGTTTATCTGTAGTTATTAGATTGGTGTATATTTGTCAAACTATTGCTCGTGTTTTTTTTGCTCTAAATGATTAGATGTGTTTGCGGATAATTACAACGGTGTTTGGAAATAAAAAAACCTCCTTTCAGTAAAGAAAGGAGGTTTAAAACAAGAAGAAAATTATTTCTTTTCGTCTTCGACGATTTCAACTTCTGCTTCTTCAATATCAGGCTTTTCCTGGGAAGCTGTTTGGCCTGCAGCTGGACCTTGCTGCGCTTGAGCGCCTTGCATTGCTTCGCCAATCTTTTGCATGAACGTACCCAGTTCGTCAGACGCTTGCTTGATACTGTCGATGTCAGTCCCTTCGAGGGCCTTTTTAACGGCATCAATGCGGCTTTGGATGTCGGTTGCTAAGTCAGCTGGGATCTTATCCTTATAATCGGTCAGTGCTTTCTCTGCACGGAACGCTAAGGCATCCGCTTCATTGCGTGTTTCGACTTCAGCTTTTTTCTTCTGATCTTCTTCCGCATGCTCTTCAGCATCTTTGAGCATCCGCTTGATCTCGGCTTCTGTCAAACCTGACTTCGCTTCGATCCGGATCTTCTGCTCTTTGCCTGTTTTCAGATCTTTAGCAGAGACGTGCAAGATACCGTCAGCATCGATGTCAAAGGCGACTTCGATCTGAGGGATTCCGCGTGGAGCCGGAGGGATGTCTGAGAGATCAAATCGGCCGATCTCTTTATTGTCTTTGGCCATCTTGCGCTCTCCTTGGATAACAACGATGGTTACAGCAGGTTGATTGTCTCCTGCAGTTGAAAAGACTTGTTTCTTCTGCGTTGGGATCGTTGTGTTTCTTTCAACGATCGGTGTCAATACGCCTCCAAAGGTCTCAATTCCTAAGGTGAGGGGAATGACGTCGAGCAAGAGGATGTCTTTGACTTCGCCGGCAAGGACTGCGCCTTGGATCGCAGCGCCGATTGCCACGACTTCATCAGGGTTAACGCCTTTATGCGGCTCTCGTCCGAAGATCTCTTTGACCTTTCTTTCGACAGCAGGCATACGAGTCATACCGCCGACCAAGATCACTTCGTTGATCTGATCTTTGGAGAGGCCCGCATCTTTAAGGGCTTTTTGGCAAGGCTCGATGGTCCGCTCGACCAGGTTATGAACGAGAGATTCCAGCTTTGCTCGAGATAATGTCAGAGCCAAGTGTTTTGGGCCTGAAGCATCAACTGTAATAAACGGTTGGTTGATGTCGGTCGATTGAGTTCCTGAGAGCTCAATCTTGGCTTTTTCAGCTGCATCGCGGAGGCGCTGCAGTGCCATTTTATCTTTGCTCAGGTCAATGCCATTTTCTTTTTTGAATTCTTCGAGCATCCAATTGAGGATGACGATATCAAAGTCATCACCACCCAGGTGAGTATCGCCGTTAGTTGCGAGCACTTCGAAGACGCCATCGCCGATCTCTAAAATAGAGACATCGAAAGTTCCTCCACCGAGGTCGAATACTGCGATCTTTTTGTCATGGCCTTTATCAAACCCATAAGCAAGAGCAGCAGCAGTTGGCTCAGGGATGATCCGTTTGACATCGAGTCCAGCAATTCTTCCGGCATCTTTAGTTGATTGACGCTGCGAATCATTGAAATACGCAGGGACTGTGATCACAGCTTCTGTGACTTTTTCACCGAGATAAGCTTCTGCAGTCTCTTTCATCTTAATCAAGACTTGAGCTGCGACTTCTTCCGGAGTAACGAGCTTGCCGTCGATATCAAAAACCACATCGCCGTTGGCATTTTTGGTGACTTTGTAAGGAACAGATTTGATCTCGTCTTGGACTTCGCTGAATTTGCGGCCAATGAAACGTTTGGAAGACGAGATCGTACGCTCTGGGTTCATCACAGCTTGACGCTTTGCAGGAACTCCAATGACGCGTTCATCGTTTTTATATCCGACAACAGAGGGAGTTGTGCGTCCGCCTTCTGCGTTGGCAATAACCACTGGCGTTCCGCCTTCCATAATGGAAACGCAAGAGTTCGTAGTTCCTAAGTCGATTCCTATGATTCTAGTTTTCTTCTTTTGATTCATCTTGTTCTCCTTCTTCTTTTGTTGTTAATTTTTTTGCGACTTTGACGCGAGCGGGGCGGATAATGTGGTCGCCGCGGCAGTAGCCTTTTACGAATTCTTTTATAATCATCCCTTCAGGAACTTTGTCAGTCTCTTCCATTTCGACCGCTTCATGTCGTGCAGAATCAAAGCGCTGTCCTTCTGAAACGAAAGGTGCAACGCCGTTTTGGGCGAGTACATCTTTAAACTGAGCCAGAATCATCTGGAAGCCCATCGCCCAATTTTTCAACTCTCCCGAGAGGTTTTCAGCATGTTTCAAAGCATTTTCCAAGTTGTCCATGGGTCCGAGGATTTCTCCCAGGATATTTTCAATTCCAAAACGGACCATATCTTGTTTTTCTTTCATCATCCGCTTGCGGGTATTCTCAACATCGGCTAGCAATCTTAAGTATTTATCTTTGTAGTCGATAGCCTCTTCAGCTGCAGTGGCCAGTTGTTCTATATTTGTTTCGTCACTCATTTCTTATTCTCCAGTAATAGATATTCAGTCGCTTCAGGATGTCTGAAGGTGATCTTAAATTTGTATAAACTGCGGGTCAGCGATTGGCTGATCGCTTCTGAGGCCGTTTCTAAAATTCCAAACAATTTGCGGTAGGGGATGCGGTTTGGGCCCAGGATCGCTAATGATCCAGCGATGCTCTGATTGATTTTATATGGAATGGCCAGCGCTGAGCAGGCATGCAGATTTCCGCCGATCCAGCAGCTTAAATCTTCTGCTTTTGCGCATTCGCGCAGCAACATGCGAAGGGCCTCTTCATTTTCAAAAAGCCCCAATCCATCTGCCAGTGCTGTGGCATCATTAAAATCAGGATAGGCTAGTAACTTGGAAAACCCTGTTTTATAGATATCTTCAGTTGTAAAGTGGGAGCTTGAAACGAGATGGCGCATCATGACCTCGTTGTAAAAACGAGTCGCCAAGTTCTCTTCGTCAGGAGAAAGTGCGGGTTTATCTAAGCCGGTTAATCTCCAACGGAAAAAGTTTTCCAGCCGCTTCAAGGTGAAGCTGCTCATTTTCTTCTCTGTATAAAGGAGCTCAGTCATGACTTGGCCAAAGTCGGTAATAATGACACAAAGGCATCTGTTAGAATCGACGCCGACCAGTTTAATATCTAAAACAAAGTCGTGGTCAAAACGGGGAGCTGAAAGAAAGACCGCGCAATGGGTTGCTTCGCTTAATGTTTCAGCAACTGACTGAAGGTAGCTAGCCAGTTCTCGTGTCTCTTTTTGGATATTCTGACGGAGAAGCTTGTGTTCCTTTTCATCTATTAAGGGGGATTTTAAATGAGTTTCAGCATAAAGCCTGTAAGCTGAAGAAGTTGGAATTCTTCCCCCAGAGGAGTGTTGCTGTTTGAGGAGGCCATCTTCTTCAAGCTTGGAGAAGTAATTGCGGATGGTAGCGGAGCTGAGTGAGTCGAACCCGTTCTCTCTTAGTGTGTTAGATCCAACAGGTTTGCCGGTTTCAAGGTAAAGTTCAATGAGCCCGAGTAGAACCCATTTCTCGCGCTTATCCTTAGGCGGTTTTCTGGGGATTAAACTTTTCATATTTCTAGATTATATATAAGGGATATAGAAAAGGCAAGAGTTTTTAGCGCTCAAGTATTGAGAGCGCTAAATCCAGTTATAAGACATTGTAATTTAAGGGTCTGTGATAACAGGGTCGTTGACGATTAGTGGCAGAACATCGACAATCGAAGGTGACCAAGAGAGCCCTTTTCGGTAGACCAAACGTTGGGCTAAGAAGCAGGCAATGATCGCTTTTTTATGTACATCCGGGACTTCTTTTAAGATTCGTTCCTGATACTTGTTCCTTAAAGTAGGCGGGCAGTAATTGAGAAGACAGATAATCAGAGGGTCTTTTGGATCATTCGAAAGAGTCTTCATCGATAGATACGCCATGAGTTCATCGGTATAAGCATTGATCCTTTCGGAGACCCATTCAGAAACATCTGTCAGAAAAGCTTGCCCCTGAGCGGCTAAAAGTGCGCGTGCTTCATCTCTAGAACGGGCTTCAATAATTGCCAATATATCCTGGACAAGCGCGGGTTTTTCTTTCATAAATTCTTCCTCAGACAAGACCAGTCCTGCAAGAACTTCAAAGGAAGAACAGATAACGCCCCCTTTATTAGCAGAGCTATCTTTAATCACAATGACGCCGAGTTTTTCTAAAGATCGACGGGCAGCCGGAGTTAAATATAGGTTGCCGCCTTCAATAATTGCTTTTGAGGTCGGTTTTCCAGAGATATCTAAAAAGTCGCGGTAGTTGTTTTCATTGAGTGTTCGCGGACGGCCGCCGCCTGGAACAAAAACATCTGCTTTCACTTGATGAACATTGGTACGGAGCAGGTGGTTCATGTCATTGCCGGAAATCCACTCTTGAACAACTTTTCCACCCTGTTTTCTTTGCAGCAGAGTTTGCTGCACATAGGCGCTTTGTTCTCTTCGCGTCTTTGTATCAAGGAGGAATCCTCCTTCATTCAGTTTTTCGGCTGGATAAAACCGGATCGGTTTACCGTCTTTGAAAAGCTGAACGACGATGGTTAGATCAAGGCCTTGAGGATCAAATATCGTTCCAGAGACATCGATAGTCGCAAGTAACTTTGCAGTTTTTGGATAGAACATATAGAGATTGTTCATTTCATTCCCAGCAACATCACCGTCTGGTCCGCCGGTCATTTTGATCGTAAAGGGATCTTTTTTAGGATCAATGCCGAGGAATTTTAATGTCTCTTCCATGTAGATGTTTACACCGCGGGAGGTGACGCCATATTCTTTATGGTTGATTCCAGCACCGGGCTTGCTCGACATGAACGACAGGCCGGGCTTATAGTTGTATTTTTTGGCGTAATTGCAGATCCAGACGATCATGTCGTTGTGCATGTTCTCATCGGGACCTAAGTAGATGTATTCCGGTTTTTTATAGTAATCAACGACAGACTTGACGCGTAGCTTGCCATCTTGCTCGCAATTAACAATCGTCACAAAGCTCTCGACATATGATCGTTGAGATTGATAGAGGTATTCGAGTTTTTGCTCTTGATGGTAGACCTTTAACTTCTCGTCGATCTCTTTGGCTGCCATTGCTGCTGTTTCGAGTTCGTGTTTATAAATTTCTTCTTCGATGCGGATTCTTTCATACGGCTCTAGTAAGATCACCCCTTTGGCACCTCCTTCGGGGATATCTTTATTTTTTTTCTGCTGTGTATAGGCGAGGTTATAGCATTCAGCAAAGATATTGTTTCTTTCGGAGACGAGCTGTTCAATCCGTTCCGGACAAACCGTTCTCAGACCTCCTCGGGCAAGATCTCGGAATCGGATATGGAATCCGATGAAATACATCCCTTTCATGAAAAAGACCGCAAACGGCAGTTCAGGGAACTTTTCTACACGGTTGTACGGTGCATTATCGAGATAGTGCGGGTCAAACCGGAAAGAAAATGCTGTTTTATTCGGACGGTAGAAATTAGTCTTGAGCATGTATTCGACAAAGTTCATCCCTTGCTTCAAGATATTTCTGCGTCGATTGTCATTGGCTTCTTGGCCCGTATCGATTTTTTCTACGAGCGAGAGGTATTCATTTTTGATTTGGTTAAATGTATTTAGATCGTTTCTCTCGGGATGGAATTTCGCTTCAAATGCCTGCATCAGTTTCACCGTCAGATCTGGATGACGGCAGAAACCTTCTTCCACATTCGGAAACGAATAAAGATTAGGATCGGCATGAACGAGAATTTGATGGATAAAATGGACCATTGTTTTGATGAGATTGCCGATATTGCCCCTGACAAGCTTAGTATCGACAAACAACGTTTCAATGATCTCTTGCCCCGGGAAATATTTAACAGTGACAAGCTCTTGCAGAAAATCAGCGATATCGGTCTCTTCCCAGGCAGCTTTCCCTTGCGCACCATGGAGGCCCAGCGACATCACCAAAACATTATTCTTGCTATATGGATCGACGTAGGTTGCTGCCATTCTTTTTAAGGCCAGGCCATGTCTTAAGATCACTCTTGTCAATCGATTGAGAAAATCAAACTTAGGGACATTTCTCCAGGCCAAAACGATCTGCAGAGAAGGGGCTTCTTTTTGCGACCAATCTTCATTTCTCACGACTTCGATTTGACACGGATCGCGCAGCTTGGCTCTAAATAAAACATCAAAAGCCAAAATGAGCCTTTCTTTGGTCAGCGACCGCAAGAACCGGGCATTCATTGTTTCCAAGAGTTTAGAAAACTCTCCCTCGGTCACATTCGGATTTCGTTGTTTGACTTGGGAAAAAATGTCTTTGTACTTATCCACAGAATCTAGCTTTTCTTCTTGGACCTCAGTGAAGTAGATAATAGCGACTCTTAAGTTCGCAGAAATGCCCATGAAGGGGGGAGGGGCATTCGAGACAAATGTCCGGTAATTTTTAATACCCCGATCTCGGTAGTGCTTGAGAATCTGTAAATCGGCATCAACGCTGTCTAAGCAGAGGGCAATCGCCTTGTTTTTCAGGTAGATGTGGGAAAAATAGTCCTGCACATCAAAGTCCATCAGGCTATGAGCGACTAAGATGACAGTTTCTGAATCGGCATCTTCAAAAAAGCTAACAGGAAGATGCTCTTCAACCCAGATATAGTTCTGCTCAAATTTCTTAC
>CAZFXE010000039.1:0-11616 GCA_964522945.1 uncultured bacterium | reverse complement strand
AAGCATTCTCCTAGTCTCTTACTAGGCGAAGAGAAATCTCTTCAAAGGAAACAGGAGAACGCTCACGTAGTTTTTCCCGGATATCTTCGAAAAGATATCTTTGTAATGGAAATCAATCTACGAAGAAAATGCATTTAGCGTCAATTGAAATCATTTGGGAATCGAGAAGATGAGCTGATTGAGAGTTTGCAGCCACATGATCGATTGTTTGCCCATTTGCTGCAGAATGAAATACCACGCAGCCCAGAGAAGCGCTAATCCGACAAATGATTTCAGCGCCATACCTAAGAATGCAATTTGGACTTGAGGTGCAAGTCGGTTAGCGATTCCTAAGAACATCTCAGCCATTAAAATGGCGACAAGAGAAGGGGCTGCCAATTGTAAGGAAAGCGATAAGAACTTTGTCAAAACCCCCATCATGAATTGCCAAAATGGGAGTTGCAAACTAAAAAAAGCAACGGGAATAAAACTGTCGGCAGGAATAATCGAATACGAATTAAGAAGGCCCTCAAAGAAAATAAAGGGGCCGCCAATATCATAAAAAAGCACAATAAATACGTAGTTATAGAGCTGACCGATCGAGGAACTTTGGCTTTGCATGATCGGATCGTGGACTTGCAGGGCAGAAGATCCTCGTAAGAAATCGATGAATACGCCTGAAGATTGCACAATATAAAAGGGAATCCCAACAAGAAATGCGATGACTAGCCCGATAAAGAGCTCTTTTAAACAGTAGCAGGCAAAAAGGGCGTCATAGGTGACTATGGGTGTTTTAGCATGAGAAATGAGATAAGGAAGCATAATTGCAGTGATGGCAACCGCAGTCCCGATTTTTACGCTGCCGGGAAGCCTAGAACCTAAGAAAGGAGCCAGTGCTACAATCGGCGCCATCCTCATCAGTCCCAGGAAAAAAAGAGTCAATACCGATAGCGGCGGAACATTGGGGAAGCTCAAGACAAAACTGATGTAATCGGAAGTATCTACCACGGCTAAGAGCATTTATTGATTAACTTCCTTCGGACCTTTTTAGGGGTTCCATTTATAGAAGTTTTGGAAAATGGTATTCGTAAACTGCACGATTTGTCCGCCGAGCCAGCCTCCCATTAAGAGTAGTGTAAAAATAACAGCAATCAACTTGACGGTAAAGGAAAGCGTTTGCTCTTGGATCTGAGTCGCGGCTTGTAAAATAGCGACGAAAAGACCGACAGCCATACTGATCAAGATCGGCGGTCCTGAAAGTATCAAGATCATCAAAAGAGCTCGATAAGCAAGTTGATAGATTTCTGTTGTAAACATCGACTACCTAAAGGTTAATACCAATCCTTGAATCAAAATTGTCCAGCCATCGACCATGACGAGCAGCAGGAGCTTTAACGGCAAAGCGATTGTCAATGGTGAAAGCATCATCATACCCATCGCAAGCAAAATGTTGGATGTCACAAGGTCGATGACGAAGAACGGAAGATAGATGACAACGCCGATCTCAAAGGCAGCTTTGAGCTGGGAAGTGATAAAAGCTGGAATGATGACAAGAAAATCGGTCTGCTTTAGAGAAGATTTGAATTCGGCGGGATACGACCGATAGGCAAGCTGATAAAAACTCGTGATGTGCTTGCCAATGGTATTGCGTTGTAAAAAGTCTCTTAAGGGTTCCTTGCCAGCATTAACGACATCGATCAGATAAGTAGCTGTAGCTCCAGTGAAGAGTTCTTTTGGCTGGTTTTTATTGATTGCATCCGAGGCGGCATTATACATCGCTAGCCCTGTCGGAAACATCACATAGATCGTCATGAGGAGGGCAACGCCGTTGAGAACTTGGTTAGGAGGAGACTGTTGAACGCCGAGCGCGTTACGGAGCAGTGAAAGGACAACTACAATTTTGAGATACGATGTCAGGAGCATAACGGCAAATGGCAAAATCGACAGGCCCGTCAAAACAGCCAGCTGTGACATCAAAGCCGGTGGAGTCCCAACTGAACCTTGCTGGATGGCTGTTGGAAGCTCATCTTGGGCAAAAAGCGAGACACACCCGCAGATCAAAAATAGAAATAGCAGAATTTTTAAATTTTTCATGATTCATCAATGCTGGTCAAAACAGCATTGCTCCGTAAGCTAAGTAGCAAGCAAACCGTAAACGGAGAAAAACTGCAAGAGAGTTTTTCTGAAAATGGGGGGGTGCACCTAAAAGATTTCTGCATTTGGGCTTTGCCGCTAGCCGAAATCTTTTAATTACACTCCCTAGGTCTTGAGGTATTTATCGAAGGCAGATTCGATCGCACGCCACTGATTATCGATGCTGGCGTTGATGATGCCGGATTCAGTTTCAATGATGCATCCGCCTTGGGCGACATCATCTCTTTCTTTGATAGAAAGACTTTCGACTTGATCGAGTTTTTCCTTAATGCGTATTTTTTCGGTTTCTAGGATTTCTTTGTCGGTCTTGTTAACCCAGATGGTGATGTGGTGGCTTTGCAAAGCGGGAGCTAAGGCTTGAAGGACAATGTCGACGATGGTCTCAGGTTTAGTCTCAAGTTCCTTGGCAACGATCTTTTTAGCGGCTTTGAGAGCAAGCGGCAGGATCAGTTTGTTCATCTCATGGCGGAGCCGTTTTTTTTCTTGGTCAAGACCGATGATATTTGCGTTGAGCTGCTCGAGTCCTTCTTGATAACCTTCTTTTTTTGCAGCCTCACGGAGTTCAATGCACTCTTCCTCAGTAGCAGCGCGATAATTTTCAGCGTCTAGCCGTGCTTTCTCAAGGAGTTCATTAGCTTCCATGAGTGTGCTGAAATCTTCCAAAGGGATCACTTTTTGGTTTGAGGCAGGATGGACTTCTCCGTCTTGGATCAAGGAAAATAATTTACTCATGGTGCTGCCTTATGTAAGTGATATATTCCAGTATCTGTGCGATTAAGATTTGGACTGCACGGCTGTTGTCCATTGGGGATATAAGTTTTTTCACAAGAAATGCTCGTTCAAAATCTAACTTGTGCAAAACGTACCAGACGAGGCTGGGATCTTGTCCGTAAAGGGCTTTGGCCATCCGGTTTGCGCCTCTCTGGCGGATGAGCATTTTCAACTTCTCCGGATCTTCATTCCAGTTTGCCAGGCCCATTTTTGAAAAAGCTACAGGTTCAGGACTTTGGAGGAGAATTTTGAGATAATTGAGTTGATGTGTTGTCAGGGCTTCGTTGATTTTTTGAAGTTTGGTTTTTTCAATGATCTGTTTGACCTCAACGCAAAGATCGTGAAGGCCGAGAAAGTCGAGAGAAAGGTTCAAGAGCTCATTTTTCAGATCAAGGAGGGCATTAAGAGGCGATTCAGGCAGAGAAGAAAGAGGAAGAAGGTCTTCGACTTCAGCAGTAAGATAGCCCAGAAGTGTTTTTTGGAGGTATTCCTTGCCTAATTGGGATACGGTCGGGATTGTCCCAGCATAGAGGAGATCTTTTCCGACTGCACTGGAGAGAGGAGTCCCCAAAGCTGCGAGGAAAAATCCAATATCTTTCTCCGACAAGGTGCGTAAGAATGGGGAGAGCCAAGAAGGATGAATTTGCCGTAGGAGCTGTTGTGGGGTTTCAGTGTCCTTTAGGGGATTGCCATATGTTTTAGGAAGTTTGTCTAAAACTTGTTTTTCAATCGGCGCCAAATAGTTGACGAGCGAGGACCGCTCTGCTGGAGAGCAATGCTCTAGAAAAGATTTAAGGACAACCCGGCTGGACGATCTCATTCTTCTTTAGGAGGTTCTTCTGGCTTTTGCATGGGTGTGGGATTAAGCAGCTGTCTAAATCCTCCATGCTCACGCAGGATTGGATAAATTTTCCATACCATCCAAAGAGAGAAAACAAGGAATGCAATATTGCTAAAGATGAGCATGAAAAAAAGTAAGCGGAACTTAGGGAGGGACTGTTTTGCTATGACGATCGACCAGATGCTGGTGTAATCTCGGGGCTGATTACTGGCTCCTTCTAAAGAGGTTGTCAGCGAAACATCTGTAAATCGAGATCTGTCAGAGATCACAGTGACATCGTTGATATCAAGACCGTTGACGCTCCCAGCGACTAGACGCTTAATTTTTGAAACGAGATGGCTATTAGGATCGTCGACAATTCCTTGGTGTTTGACATAGACAGCTGCAGTGACCCGTAGTGCGGGAGCTGTGGGTGACGGACCGGCAGCAGCAGTGGTAGTGTCTGGGAAGGCCAGCTGGACTTCAGCATCGATCACGCCATCGATTTTTCGAATCGTATTGGCAATTTGCTGTTCCAAACCAGCTTGATACCGGATGCTTTCTTCTTTATCCGTGGTCATCAATCCTTGTTTAGCAAACAGCTCCAGAAGATTGGTCCCTTGCTTGCGAGGCAGTCCGTTTTGATTGAGGATGGCCATCGCTTCATTCATATCTTTTTCACTGACAGCAAGGCTATATTTTGGAGCCCCTGCTTGCGCAGCAACGCCGACAGCAGTAGGTGCTGCAACTTTTTGAACATTGATGCCCTTGCTGGCTAGAAAGACAATGATCTCGTTGGCTTCACGTTCATCGACATTGTTGACGATGACGCGATTAGTTTCGCACCCTGAGAGCAAAAGAATGAGGGGAAGTAGCCATAGGAAAGCTTTTCGCATATGAAATCCTTAATAAGGGTATTTAACAATGAGCTTCTTACGTCTCAAAGAAGATAATTGTTAACCACCCTCTTCTACAGATTTATCAGGTATGGAATTTTTCCGCTATGTTTCAAATTATTATTCTTATTTCTTAAAGAGCCAAGAAGGCCCGCTGCCAAAAGATGACTTGCAGAAGTCCCGGTATCCTTCAAGCGCGGCTTTGTATTGCAAGAGCTTGCCTTTTTTCTGGGAGAGATTTTTTCTTTGAACAAGTTTATTCAGAAACAATTGAACTGTTTTAATCAGACGGAGTTTAAAAATATGACGAATCTCTGGTAATAGAATTGTCTGGTAAAGACGATCCCTTTCTTCTTTGGAGCAGTTCCTTTCCATCCAAAGACAGCGGCCGCGCCACCAAAAATACGTTTTATGAGGAGTTCCTCCCACGAATGAAGCAGAGACTTTATGAAGTACTTTAGCCTCATAGCAGATCTCAATACCAAATCCGGCTTTTTTTGCCCGCATGCAGAAATCGGCCTCTTCCCAAAAAAGAAAGAATGTAGGTTCCAAGAGTCCGATTTTTTCAAACACCTGTTTTCGGATCAAAATGGAGCATCCGCAGACATAATCAAGAGGTTGATCGGTCTTAAATCCTTGGGTTGCTCCTAGTCCGATCAAATCGAATGTTGCTGTAGCGCTGTTCCATCTGCCGCCTAAGTGGTCAATTTTTTCTGGGTCGGTCATCCGTATCGGATAGGCGCCGAAAATGCCTACGTTTGGATGGTCTTGGGAAGAGCTGAGCAGCGCTTGAATAAAGTGTTTGTCGACGATGGTATCATTATTAAGGAGCAAAACAAGGTCTGCTCCGTGTTTTAAGGCGTGTTCAATGCCGACATTATTGCCGCCGGCATAGCCCAAATTTTTACCTGTTTCAATCAAAGTCACTTGAGGGAATCTTTTGGCAATTTCTACGACAGAATCATCGGTCGATCCATTATCCACGATGATCGTATCAAAAGCTGGTGCTTCGATATATTGCAAAGACGTCAGACAGGCAAGCGTGTCATTTTTCCCGTTCCAATTGAGGATGACAACAAAGAGTTTCATGCTTTTCCCTCTAGAAGTTGAAGAGCTGCTTGCAAGACTTCATCTGTCGAGATCTGCAGCATGCAAAAAGGTTCATGGCATTTTTTCTTTAGGCAAGGGAAGCAGGTCGGTTTTTTTTGAAGAACGGAAACATGAGGGGCAAAATAAGGTCCGCAAAGTACAGGATCTGTCGGAGTAAATAGCGCAATGGTCGGAGTCTTAGTCGCGCAGGCAATGTGGAGGGGACCGGTATCATTGGTGATATATAAAGAGAGCTTGTCAAGCAGGGCTGCCAGTGTTGGAATTGTGACGACTTCATAAATTCCGACAGCGCCTTCGATCGACCCGGCAATGCTCTCAACTAAAGACTTCTCAGCAGGAGTCCCTGTTACGACAATTTGGCAGCCGAGTTTTTCTTTGAGAAGCCGTCCAAGTGTAATAAAATGCGAAGGAGGCCATTGTTTAAAACGGTCTTTGGCTCCAGGATGCAAACCGATGACAACTCCTGAAGGAAGTAAATCTTTAGCTTTTCTGTGATCTAGCTCAGAGGGAAAAAATTCCATGTGTGTGGAGGAGGCTTTAGCGCCGGCTGCTTGCACAACTTCAAGGCGCCGTTCGATCTCGTGGATTCTTTTGGTCTCGAGCTTGTCGGTGAGCAAGAAGTCGAGGCCTTTGTTAATCTTTTCTGTTCCGATGATCCGTCCGGCTCCGAGCAAAGCGCAGAAAGGCAGCAATGGTCGTTGAGAGATGTGAAAGACTAAAACCTTGGAAATCTTTCTTCGGATCAGAGTAGGGAAAAGTTTAAGCAGAGAAAAAAGCGGGGGCTCTTTGACGACGAAGATCTCATTGATGTGAGGACTGCTTTCCAAGACTTGTTTGCCAAGAGCGGTTGTGATGACAGCGATGTAGGCATCGGGATACGACTCACGCAGAGCCCGAATCGCAGGCGTGCCCCAAAGCGTATCGCCAAGCCCAGTCGTTGAAACAATGAGAAACCGATCACCCGTATTGGTCCGGATAAATGGTTTCGCAAAGGTAATGAAAAATCTTATAAAAAAGTTTTTAAAGCTCATCCCTTTCCATTTTACTTTTTTCGATCCTTTCATGATATTCCTGATTTCTGTTAAAGATAATTTTTAATGGATCAAGACATTCTCAACATGCAAGCCGAAAGGCTGGCCAGCAAAATCAAACACTATTTGATCACCATGATGGGGATCACGGTGGACGAAGCCCATGAAGAGGAAATCTACCGCGCTCTTGCCATGACGCTCCGAGAGGAGATCATGATCAACTGGACCGCAACGTTCCATACGATTCGCAATTCTCAGGCTCGCATCCTCTACTACTTTTGCATGGAGTATATGCCGGGCAAAATGCTGGGCAATAACATCACCAATATGCACGCGACCGACCTGGTGAAGACAGCTCTGAAGAGACTCGGAAGAGATTTGGGCCAGCTTGTGAAGCAAGAAAGGGATCCTGCTCTTGGCAATGGAGGCCTCGGAAGATTAGCCTCATGCCTTCTTGATTCGCTAGCCACTCAGCAATATCCAGCGGTTGCCTATGGCCTGAGATATCAATACGGAATATTTGAGCAGGAGATTTGGGATGGCGTTCAAGTCGAGCGTCCTGAAGCTTGGCTTTTGCATGAAAACCCTTGGGAATTTCGACGCGACCATCATGCTGAGGGAGTAAAATTTGCGGGACGTCCAGTCCAGGTTGTGAATAAAAAAGGCGTTGAGATGGTCGATATTCTCGATTACGAAGAAGTCCGGGCCATTGCCTATGACTTGCCGATCATCGGATATAGCCCAGGCGACGATTTCAATGTCTGCACTTTACGGATCTGGACGACAAAAGAGTCCCCCCGAAATTTTGCTCTGCAAAGATTTAATGCAGGTCTTTTAGACCAAGCGTCGGAAAACACACTGCTCACGGATGTTCTTTATCCCAATGACAATAACGAAGTTGGAAAAAGGATCCGGCTCAAACAAGAGTTTCTGCTGGCGTCAGCTTCAATCCAAGATATTATCCATCGGCATCTCGCGCATAATCCAGACCTTTCTTCTTTTGCAGATAGAGTGCGGATCCAGATTAATGATACGCATCCTGCTTTAGTCATTGCGGAGCTCATGCGGCTGCTTTTGTTAGACCATCATTATTCTTGGGAAGAATCTTGGGAAATTGTCAAAACATGTTGCAGCTATACCAACCACACGGTTTTGAAAGAATCGTTGGAAGAGTGGAATGAGGGGAGGGTGCAGTATCTTCTCCCTCGGCAGTATCACATTATTGAACGGCTTAATTTAGAGCTTTGCAATGGCGTGCGGAAGAAATTTCCAGGAGATGAAGAACGAGTCCGGCGGATGTCGATCCTCCAAGACGGCCAGGTCAGGATGGCCCATCTTGCGATTTATGGATCGCATAAAGTCAATGGGGTCTCTGCGCTGCATACCGAGATCTTGAAAAAAGTCGTCTTTAAAGATTTTTACGAGATGGACAATGAAAAATTCGTCAACGTAACAAATGGAGTAACGCAGAGAAGATTCCTTCTCCATTCTAACCCGCGCTTAGCAGAGTTTATTACCAAGAGAATCGGGCCGAAATGGATCACTGATTTTACCGAGATCCAGCAGTTGGCAAAATTTGCAGCAGATGCGGAGGCGCAAAAAGAGTTTCTGGAAATCAAAAAACAAAATAAGAAAGATTTCATCAACTATCTGATGGAGAAAAACCCGATCTGTGATTTCCAGGGTAAAATTGTCGGACACTTTGCTCCTCTAGATGAAGAAGCGCTTTTTGACGTCCAAATCAAGCGGATCCATGAATATAAACGCCAGCTCATGAATGTGCTTCACTTGATTATCCTCTATCATGAACTGAAAGCCAATCCAACAAGTCGAAAAATTAAACGGATGGCGGTCTTTGCCGGGAAAGCAGCGCCTGGCTATGACATGGCCAAGAAGATCATTCATCTGATTTTTGCAGTGGCTAAGAAAGTCAATACCGATCCTGTGGTCAGTAAAATGCTTAGGATCGCCTTCGTTGAAAACTACAACGTGAGCCGTGCTGAAATTATCATCCCGGCATCAGATTTATCTCAGCAGATTTCAACGGCGGGAACAGAAGCTTCAGGAACAGGAAACATCAAGCTAGCCATGAATGGCGCGCTTACGATCGGAACACAAGATGGCGCGACGATTGAGATGCGTCAGGCGGTCGGAGATGCCTGGTGGCCGTTTTCCTTTGGAAAAACAGCGGAAGAAATTGTAGCTGCAAAGGCCACCTATAATCCTTGGGATATCTATATGCATCAGCTGCCGATCCGCCAGGCAGTGGATGCCCTGCGAGACCATTCGTTTGCTGAAAATGATCAGCAGCACCAAGCTTTTTCCAGCATTTACCATGCCCTATTAGAGCGTCAAAATTCTGATCCGGTCGATAAATATTTTGTGCTCGGCGATCTCCAAAGCTATTATGACGCGCAGAAAAAAGTCGAAGAACTCTATGCACAGCCTGCGAAGTGGGCAGAATATGCGCTTCATAATATTGCAGGGATGGGACGGTTTTCTTCAGATGAAGCAGTCCATAACTATGCTAAGCTGGTCTGGAACATCAAAAAATGTCCTGTCGATCCTAAAGAGCTCTCTCGTGTTCGTGATGAATATAGCGAGCACGATAAGTGCCGCATCTTGAATAAATAACTATTTACCAATTGGCTCGGCCAGTCGCCACTTCTTAGCTAACTCTGCATATTTGCCATTGGATTTTAGGCGGGCAAGTCCGCGATCGAAGAGTTTAATTAGTTCGGGCTTATGATTTTTCATAGCCAAAATACGGACGCCTTCTTGGGTCAGAGGGGGAGTTGCGATTTTCAGCTGGCCTTGAAACAGATCTTGAGTGAATGCCTCTGCGGAGAGGATATCGACAATAGCGCCATCAATTTCACCCTTTGTCGTATCGATGAGGGCTTGTTGGATCGATTCGTATGTGCGTTGAATAATGCGAGGATACTTTTCTAAAATGATCGCCCCATTTGAGTCTCGCTGGATGCCTATGATTTCTCCGCCTAGTTTGTCCAAGGTCATTACAGGCGCTTTAACGAGGTTGACTAGGACAGGCCCTGTCATCAAATACAAATTGGAAAAGTTGTAGAGCTTCTCATAGAAAAGATACGGTTGCATTGTCGAGCAGATGGCATCGCACTGCCCTTCTTGCAGGGCATACATTAAATTGCTCCAGCTCCGTTGATAAATTCCGACCTTGACCCTTTCGAGTTTGCCAATCTCTAAGATTAATTCAGTTGTAAAGGCCGTTATATCAGCTTCTCTACCCGGCGCTTCCAATGAATACCAGGACGGATCTAAAGCAATCGTTAAATCATAGTCAGCTTTGTTTCCGGTGCAGCTTAAAAAAAAGATGCAGCTGACGATGATAAGCACAAACCTACAGTTTCGAAAAAGAACAGATACCCAAGACGACTCAAAATTTGGCCGCCGGACGGGAATCGATTTGCGGCGCTTTGAACCCAGCTGGTGGCCACATTTTGAGTCGTCTTGGGTATACATAATTTTTACGATGCTGATAAGATACTAATTATGTCAAGTATCATACTTGTAAATTTTGGTGGTCCCCGTTCCATAGAAGAGATTCCCTCTTTTTTGACAGCTCTACTGACCGATGGCGAAGTGATCCGAACTGCGCTCCCACGCTTTTTTGAGAAATGGTTTTTCAAAAGAGTAGCAAGACAAAGAGCGGGGATCATTGCCCACGATTACAAATTAATCGGCGGAAAATCTCCGATTTTTGAAGACACCGAATCAATTGCTCGTGAAATTAGGTCCCGCTTAAATCTGCCGGTGATTACGTTCCATCGGTATTTGTCAGAGACGCATGCAGAAACTTTCAGACAAATCCAAGAGAGCTCTTCAGATGAGTTCATTGTTTTTCCTCTTTTCCCACAATTTAGTTTTGCCACCACTGGAAGCATCGCTCGCTTTTTCGAAGACAGTCTTGATGAAAATATTCTCTCACGCATGCTGTGGATTAAGTCTTATCCCATCCACAAAGGTTATGTATCCGCAATGCAAACGGTCATTGCTGATTTTCTAAAAAAAGAAAGACTGGAAGAAAAAGATGTGGTTCTTTTTTTCTCTGCTCACGGGCTTCCACAGGAGTTTGTCGATGAGGGAGATCCGTATGAACGGGAATGTCATCAGACGTTCGATGCAATACGGAAAGGTTTTCCAAATGCGCATTCACTGATTGCCTTTCAATCTAAATTCGGACCTGGCGAATGGCTCAGGCCTTACACCAGCGAAATGTGTGAAATTCCTAAGACGTGGAACCTGGGCAGACGCAATGTTGTCTTCATTCCACTCTCATTTACATCGGATCATATTGAGACGCTATTTGAAATCGAATATCAATACCTTCCTGCGATCCGGGCCCAAGGCCTGGAAGCTTTCCGCTGCCCAGCGATGAACCTCAGGCAGGATTGGCTCGATGCTATTGTTGAGATCCTAAAAGAGCCGTTCTATACCAGAAATGAGCATCTAGTCCGCAGTCTTTAGAGGAAAATTGCTTTTAGGATGTAGAAGCAGAGGATGCTAATGCCTGCGCTTGCAGGGATCGTGACAACCCAAGAAAGAACAATCTCACGGATCATGCCAAGATTAAGAGCAGAAAGGCCGCGGGCAAGCCCTACACCGAGCACAGCGCCAACAAGACAATGTGTCGTAGAAATCGGAAGACCTAGTTTGGAAGCGACTAATATAGTGGTCGCAGCGCCAAATTCAGCACAAAATCCCCTTGTCGGCGTCAGGTCTGTTATTTTTTTGCCGATGGTCTCCATAACGCGCCAGCCCCAGGTTGCAAGGCCGATCACAATCCCAATGCCTCCAAGAGCTAAGAGCCAAGATGGAA
>CAZFXE010000038.1:0-11714 GCA_964522945.1 uncultured bacterium | reverse complement strand
GATCATCGACCTCATTATCACCCGCTGTAAACTCGGATACTCCGATAAAGATCCCAACATCGCCACCAACTGCGGCATCCTCGGAGATAAAGCCATCAAGATCGATGTCGGCCGTCTAACTCTCGATCCGAACATGACCCGGCCACTTTATTACAAACCAGAGCTTTACCACATCGTCAAGCCGTTCCAACGCAGACTCTTTGAAAAACACCCTTCTCTTGCGAAGTACCTCGAAGAACAAGTCAATGACGTGATCGTTCATGAATAAATGGATCAGGCGCAGCATCAACTTCTCCCTCTTTTTGATCGCCTTCAACACCCTGGAGCACTTCTGCCATCAGCAGACCAAAGGGTTCTTTCTAGAGAGGATCCAATTTCGCGGAGAAACACCCGAAGCTTCCTCTCCTGATGCAGCAACGCTTGCCGTCTTAACCCAGCCGTTCCACTATCTCAATCACGGCAACCAGTGCTTTGCTTTCGTGTCGGAAGACGGCAAATACATCCTGAAGTTCTTCAAGTACGTTCACCATACCTCTCCCGTGTGGACCTCCAAAATCCCCCTCCTCAACCGTTTTAAAGCCTTCCGTCAAACCAGAATCGATAAAGTCGCCTGGAAAAGAGATCGCGACTTCCAGGGCTATCAGATCGCCTTTGATCATTTCCGAAATGAGACTGGGCTTCTTGCCATCCATCTCCATCCAACGAAAGCTTATCCGGCCATCACCCTTTACGACCCCCTCAATATCGTCCACTCCTTGCATCTCAACAATACTCCCTTCATCCTCCAAAAACGGGCAACTCCGATCTACGACCAGTTCTCATCTTGGATCCAAAAGGAAGAGATCGATAAACTTCGGCAAGGCATCTCTGATCTCGTCTCTCTTTGCGCTTTCCGCATTTCCAAACACATCTTCGATGACGACGTCAATTTCTATTCCAACTTCGGATTCGATGATGAAAGACCGATCCAAATCGATCCCGGCCACTTTGTCTTAGATACCTCCAACACCTCCGAGCTGCCCGCGTTATTAGTCGAACTCAAAGACTGGTTTTCAAAAAACTACCCACCAATGGTCTCCCATGTCGAAGCTTGCGCAAATTCTCACTAAGACACTCCTTTTTTTCGTTCTTTTTGGGTTTGCCTATTTCTTTTCAGATCTAGCCACATGGGGATTTACCATCGCAAGACTGCGTACCTCTAAGCCTTTAGGGCCCTCCAGCGGGAGCGATCCCTATCTCATTCTTAAACAAAAGTTCTACCTTAAAGACCAAGGCGGACAATCGTACGTCTTTATTTCTGCCGATGAAAAATACGTCCTGAAATTCTTCAAAGACATGCCCCGCCCTTGGATCCCCTTTAAGAATTACCAGAGAAAAAAACTCGGCAAGCTCATCAGGACACTCAATGGCTATCATCTAGCTTTCGATAGACTAAGACAAGAGACCGGCCTGCTCTATCTCCATCTCTCTCCAACAGCAACCCCTCTTCCCACCACTTTAGTCGATAGACTGAGCATCGAACACCCCATCGATTTATCTTCCGTCTATTTTGTCCTCCAAAAACGTGCGACCCCTGTTTCCTCATTTTCTGAATCTACCCTCGCTCAAGTTTCAGAGCTTCTTCAAAAAAGAGCCTCGTGCCACATCAACGACCATGATCCCCGCCTCCATACTAATCTTGGATGGATCGATGGCCAGCTCGTCTTCATTGATCCGGGCCGTTTTGTCGAAGATGCCAACGCATCTTCCGAACTTCCCAAGAAGTTCCTCGAGCAACTTCAATGAAAAGGCTCGTGCTTGCTCTTTTGATTTTTCTCGGAGTCGAAAGATTCTGCTACTTTCAAACCGATGGGTTCATCCTTTCTAAAATGCTCCTGGAAAATGTCTCTCCCACGCAAGTACATGGCGATCAATGTTTTTACCCTTTTGGCAGCGTCAAAAACTCTGATCGCCATGTACTAGGACCATCAGAAACGCTTAACTTTCTAGGTGCCGGAAAACAGTTCTATGCTTTTGAGACAGCCGACCATCAGTATGTCGTCAAGTTCATGAAGTTCAGCAGGCGCCGGCCGGTTTTTTGGCTTGAAAAACTCCCTTTTTTTCATCGCTATCTTGCCGAGCGTGCAAAACGGCTTTACGAACTCGAGTCCAGCATGCATCTTGCTCTTGCACATCTCTCTTCCGAAGCTGCTTTAGCTCCTTATCCACTTCCGAAAAATCTCATCTTGATCGACAAACTTGGCATTGCCCACTCGATTGACACCGCTCAAACAAAATTCATCGTTCAGAAAAAAGCCGTTCCTTTTACAGTCTACTTCGCGCAAAACCCATCTGATGCGCAAACCCTCATCTTGTCTTATATAAAAACCGTCACTTCCCAATGCAAAAAAGGGATCTGTAACTTAGATCCGATCATTGAGCGCAATTATGGAGTGGTGGACAATCAGATCATCTTGATGGACATCGGATCGCTTCTTGCACACCCAAGGCTCAATCACAAAGCCGGAATGCAGCACGAGATCTTTGTTGAACTGCTCCCGTTACGTCAGTGGCTGAAAAGCAAGCATCCGCAGCAAGTTGCTTTTTTTGATCAATCGTTTTGCGAAATCATTAACCAAAATTAAATTCTTCCGCAGGCAATTTGTTCAACATGAACAAGTTGAAGACGAAATCTCTTGCTCTTTTTTGCTAATCAATTTTAAAATCGTGCCCACTTATATTTATAAACGACCTTCGGAGGTTAAAAATGACGAAATCACTTTCACTATTTTCAAGCTTAAAAGCATTCGCAACAGCGCCAATCAAATATTACTCTCAAAACCCGACCCAAAAACAAAGCCTCTTTAAACCCGGCGGCTCTCAACTTATCAAAGACAATCTCATGAGAGTTCTTGAGCACAAAGATCACCGCTTTTACGCCGCATATCTAACTGGCGTCACAGGCGTCAGATCTGCATTGGAAACCCCTGTAACAATGGGCAAGCTCCTATTAAATACTGCGACATGGTTAGTTGACCTCACTAGCTCTAGATCTGAGGGATATGCAATCGTTACAGAAGGCTTTTTTGACGTTATCCATTCCATTAAGACCACGATCGCGCTCCCTATCTTCTCTATTGCTGGGTTGATTTTCCCTTCGGATGTTTTCGGCTTGTTCGAGAACATACCCGGAGTCCAAACCGAAATTCTCAACGAAAAGTCCACGCTTGCACAAATTAAAGCCGATAAATCCAGAACAGAAGCAGAACTCCTTAAAGCTCAAGAAGACTTATTAGAGCTCAGAGCCGGGCTCTCTGAAACCAACAAAGAGCTAGAAAGAACACTAGCTCTGCGAGAAATCATGCAAGAAAGTATGGCAAAAGCTAAGGAAGCCGAAATCGATGTCGAAAGATTAAAAACAGAAATCCTAGAACATAAGAATACGATTGCTCAGCTCCAAGAAGATGAACTAATAGCTGCAGCTAAATTGAGAGGGCTCTCCAAAGAGAATACAAGACAAGGAAACCAAAAAGAACTAGTAGGAATCCAAACAAATTTGCTCAAAGCACAAAAAGAATTATTAGCGCTCCAACACGAAATTAATGAAATCGAAGATGAGCTATTTCTAGCAAAAGAAGATCTCGCTGTTGCGAATAAAGGTATAGCAAACTGTGAGAATGACGCTGCCACCGCTGAAAATTTAAGAGCAGAAGTCCGAACACTTGAGAACACGCTTGCCGAGCTCAAAGGCAAGGAAAGTGCAAACACGCTTAAACTGGATACGATCCGCGATGAGATTGCAAGACAAGGAATTCTGAAAAAAGAGAACGAATCACTTCACACTGAGCTTCTTGCTGGTTTAAAGAGAGATCGTTCACTAAAACAAGAAGAACTAGAAAAAGTCCAAGCAACGCTCAAAGAGACCATCGAAAAACATAGCGCTGCCCAATCCAAACTCGAGAATCTTAATGCGGACATAGATAAGCAGACCTCTAAGGCAGAAGCTCTAAGCACTGAAGTTAAAAAACTTGAAAGCACAAAACAAGAACTTACAAAGAATGGAACGGCATTACGAACACAAATTGAAAGTCAAAAATGTGACCTCGAATCACTCAATCAGCGGATTGATGAAGCTAAAAAAACAATGTACCAGGATTTAAATGATCTCAAACAACAAATCAATGAGAAAACATCTACACTATCAGATCATCATGAACATTTGAGTCGTCTCGGCAGAAAAAATACCGCTCTTGAAAAAAAACGTACAGAGCTATCTGAGCAAATCAGGAAACTTGAATTTACAACTCTGCCTGGACTAATCACACGTCGCGATGACCTACTTATCGAAGTCGATCAACTTGACCTAGAAAAAGAAGCTCTCGCAAAAGAGATGGCTGCCAACAAAGAATTATTGCGCACTGAAACAGACTCAGCGAAGCAGCTTGCAGGTCGAATCCAAGAACTGAAAACAACCCTCGCAGAACTCGAGGCGAAAGAGGCTCATCTTACAAACAACGTATTACCTGCACTTGAAAAAAAAGAAACTGCGACTGAAGCACGCAGAACCAACGTCCTTCGTGAGATTTCAGTTGAGAGAAAAAAACTCCTAGAGGCTCAAACTCTAAATGCAGAGACTCAAAGCCAGCTTGAAATCATAGTGAGAAGCTTAGAATCTATGCGTCTAGAAGAGGCAAGCTTTAAAGAGACGCTCGAATCGATTCAAAAGGCTATTTTAGAAGCTTCTAAAGCTAAGACAGGAGTCGAAGAAAATACTGAGAAAACGATCTCATCTCTCAATGAAAAACTCCTTTCCCTTGGAACGAGCATTTCAGAAAACACAAAAAAGGATGCTGCCCTCAAACTCTCCTTAGACGAACAGGAGCGTACTTTCAAGACAAAAACACTTGATTTTGAACGTGTTGCTGCTGAATCAGCTGAAGTAGAAAAAAAACTCCTGTCTCTCAATGTCCAAGCCGAAGATCTTACATCAAAGGTAAAAGCTCTAAAAGAGACAATTCAAACTTCAGAATCGAAAAAGGCTGCTTTAGAAGAACAACAATCTGAACTCCAAATAAAGGTTCAATCGTTAACAACGTCGGTCGAAAAGCTCTCGACTCAATCCCGTGAACTCGAAGAGCAAGTACGTACAGCAACAGAGAAAAAGGACGCTGCTCTTCAAGATTATAACAATCTTATCCAAGATATTAACAGCGCTAAAAGCTTTCAGTCTAAAATCCAAGATGATATTGCAGAACTTAAACTGAACATTGAGTCTCTAGAGGAAACCCTATTATGTAAACAAAGTGAGAATCAGAGACTTGAAGAAGAAATGTCAAAACTCTCGAGTGAAAAACAAACGCTCGCTACTAAAATTGTCGAAGCCGAAGAGCAACTTTCTGAGCTATCAAAGAGCCTAATACAGGAAAGAGAAGCTCAAGAAAACAAGATGAAAGCTCTTAAAGAAGCAGAATCGAATTTGACTAACGAAATAGCCGTGCTTGAGAGTAAGAAAAAAGCGCAAATGTCCGATTTTGAAAACCTCCAAAAAGAGTTCGAAACCCTTACTTCTTCAATAAAGTCTTTAAGCAAGCAAGAAAAAGCCCTCGAAGAAACTGTCAACAAAGCAGAACTCGCTCGTGTGTCTGCGACTAAACGATCAGTAGAAGAGGAAAATGCCTTCCTACTCATGCAACAAAAAACACGCGGAGCTGCTGCTCAAGTAGAAATCTATAATCAACAGATTTCTGTTTTAGCAGAAAAAAAGCAAACGCTCGAGGTTGACTTTGAGACTCGCCGCCACCAGCTTGAGGAAACCCTTCGAAAAACAGAACAAGAAGCCATAGAAGCCCGTGAACTCAAACTCAAAGAACAAAGGCTGCAATCGCCTTCTCGGAAGTTTCAATCGCCTGCCCGAAAAAATGGAGTATTCTCAACCCCTTCAGATCTCGTAACAAAAGATGTGTTAGAAGCAGAAGCCAGGTTAGCTCTTGCAACCAAAGCATTGGAAAGAGAACAACAAAAATTAGAACGTGTTAAAGCCGAAATTGACGCAGAGGTCAAACGAGGCACTGAATATGAAGCCGCAATGGTGCAAACCCAAATAAAGTGGAATGAAACTATCCAAGCAGCTCGAAGCCAACGAGACCGCTATGTATCCCAAGCCGAAGAAGCTAAATTAAAACTAAATAACACTGAAAAAAAAACCCACGTATCTAAAGCCCAAGCCCTGATAGACAGACGAGAAGCACGCTTAGCCACGCCTAATAATAAAAGCCAAAATACAAACGATCAACAAACAGAAAAAAAATAAAAATCCGGACAAAACATTATGACAACTTCATTAAATGCACCTACAGAACAACAACATCTTCTCGGTGGCGTTCCGCACCGCATCTCAAATCCTAATCAGCCAACCGGCAAATACCGGTGGATCATTGCTTCTGTTGTGAGTTTGGGCGGAATAGGCGGTGTGAGCTATGTCTCAGTCAAAAGCTTTATTGCTGGAGCTACCGCTAACGGAGTAATTTTAGGCGCAGGGACCCTAATTTGCGCAGGCGCATGCGCTTATTGCATGTACCGATTTGTCGACTCATTCAGAAATCGCAACATTGAGCAGGTTGATCCTGTTATTGATTTAGAATCGGCTAGGACTAATACCTTGATGCTTCGGAACATCCACGTGCGATTAAATGCGCTTATCATTCAGCCTATTTATGTGGATGGAGCGGTTGATAACGAAATCATCAACCAACAACTGACGAAACTTGAAACAGAATATGCCCTGATGCAAGAAGAACTCGAGGAGTTTCAACAGATTGTTCAGACTGAACTCGCAAATAGATCAAGGAACTCGCCAAGCATGGGTGGGTTAGATTCTCCATCTGTCGAAGGGACCTTTGAAAGTAGACTTTCAAGCAGACTCAATGCGCTTGCTAAATTGAGTAGAAATTCTTCCCGGCTTCAATCAGCATACAATTCGCCTATAACAGGCGGCACCGGCTCTAGCTTGAGCCTCGTTTCTCCAATTAAGAACTTAAAAGCACCAAAGCTAGATTTCTTCAAAACCATTAACACTGGTAGTGATAGCGATAGCGATGATAAAGATGGAAGAAAATAGCACTCTTAAGATCCTGGGCAGTCTTGCTCGGGATCTTTATTTATAGACTAGCCAAAGTCCATGGATGCCGTTTGCAATCGACTGGACGGCCATCGAACCCAAGATCAATCCCCCAATCCGTGTTACGAGATGAATGCCGGTATTTTTCAGTATCCGTTCAATCGTTCCAGCAAAATACAAGACTGAGCCTGTTGCCAAAGCTACAAGAATAGCGCAAATCGAAAGATAGACATGATTGAGAGGTCCCGACCAAATCGAAGCGCCGACGATCACGGTGGTAATTGCTCCAGGACCTGCCATGATCGGCATGGCTAGAGGAACAACGGCAATCGAGGCTTTTTGAAATCCTTCTGATTCATCTTCCTTTGATTGCTGGATCCGGTTAGGACGGCCATTGAGCATCGAGAGGGCGACTAACGCCAAAACCAATCCCCCGGCGATCTGAAAAGCAGGAATGCGGATTCCAAAAAGGTTTAGCAGAGGCAGGCCCAGCCATGTGACAAAGACCAGGATCATGGCAACGGCAAGGCTGGCTGTCACCGCAATTTTTTTCTTTTCAGCGTCGGTTTTCCCAAAGGATAGATTTATTAGGGCCGGTAAAGCAGATAAAGGGCTGCAAACGACTAGAAGTGATAGGAAATAGTTGAAAACATCCGTTAGAACCATTGCGATAAACCTTCGTATTCTTTAATCTTATACTCTTAGCAATAGCAAAAAAAGGGTTTTATGAAAAAAAGTTTTATTCGAGTTGGTCTTTTATTGGGAGCTTGCTTAATTCCAATAGTTTTAATTTTCGTATCTCCACGAGACAAAAAACCCCCTAGAGCTACGAAGACTCTTGCCGAAAAAGCTTTCGTCATCATAGTCCCTTCTTACAACAACTCAGCCTATTGCCAGCAAAATATTCTATCGATACTTAACCAGCAGTATGAAAATTACCGGGTGGTGTTCATCGATGACGCCTCGAAAGATGACACCTTTGACAAAGTCAAAGCTCTAGTTGAGAAATCTCCGAAAAAGGACAAGGTGACGCTGATCAAAAATACGGAAAATAAAGGATCACTGAAAAATCTCTATGATGCCGCTCATAGCTGTAACGACCAAGAGATTGTGGTCCGTGTCGATGGCGATGACCAGCTTGCCCAGCCATTTGTGCTTAAAAAACTCAATAAGGTCTATGCCGATCCCAATATCTGGATGACGTATGGAAATTATCTCGACTATCCGACATATAAACAAAAGCCTCAGCTCTGCCAAAAATTTCCTAAAAGCGTCCTCAGAACGCACCGGTTCCGGCAATATAAGTGGGTGACTTCCCATCTCCATACGTTCTATGCTGGGCTGTTTAAAAAAATAGCTCCCGAGCATCTCTCTAGAAACGGAGAATTCCTTCCAGTTGCTGGAGATGTTGCAATTATTCTTCCCATGTTAGAAATGGCTTCGGGCCATTTCCAATTCATTGAGGACATTCTTTATCTCTATAACCGAACTAACCCGCTTAGCGACCATCTCAATAGCAGACTTGTCTTGCAAAATTCCTATGATAGATACGTCCGGTCGCTCCCCTCTTATGAGCCGCTTGGGCAGCCTCCTTATATTCCGGTAGAAGCAATCCGATGAACGAGCTGGTCTTTGTTTTACAGGTTGCTGTTTTAGTCGGTGCGCTATTTTGGGCAGCAAGAATCGGAAAAGAAGCGCTCATTGCGCTTTCTGTCCTGCTGTCGGTGCTGGCTAACTTTTTTGTCCTCAAACAAATGCATCTGCTGGGGTGGAACGTCACCTGCAGTGATGCGTTTGCCATTGGAAGCATTTTTGGGCTGAATATGCTCTCGCAAAGCTTTGGCAGAGATGTTGCCAAGAAAACGATCTGGATCTCATTTTTTGGCATGATCTTTTACGTCATCGTCTCCCAAATCCATCTTTTCTTTGTCCCGAGTCCGCACGACACGAGCCAAGACCATTTTATGTATCTTTTGAACACTGCTCCAAGGCTTTTAATGGCTTCTTTGGTGACTTTTTTTATCGTCCAGCAGTTCGATGTCCGGCTGTATGGATTCTTTCAAAAGAAGCTGGTGAGACTCTCTTGGCAGACCCGCAGCACCTTGTGCCTGTTTATTTCTCAAGCCCTCGATACCGTTTTATTTAGTCTTTTAGGGCTTTACGGCATCATCAACGATCTTTTCTCCATGATGCTTGTCAGCTATCTCGTCAAATGTGCCGTCATTTCTTTGACATCGATCGGAGCGATTTTTTTCAACCCCCTCAAGAAGCTCACCTATGAAGTTTGAAATACTCCATACCTCTTCCAAATCAAGGGCCAGGGTCGGCCGCATTCATACGCCGCATGGGATCATCGACACCCCGAACTTTGTAGCAGTCGGTACCAATGGAACTTTAAAAGCCCTCGATAATAAAACCGTGCAAGAGATCGGACTGCAGCTGATGTTCTGCAACACGTACCATCTTTTGCTGCAGCCGGGAACCGAAGTCGTCCGAGACGGCGGAGGGATCCACAATTTCATCAACCGGCAGCTGCCGATCATTACCGATTCTGGAGGATTCCAAGTGTTTAGCTTGGCATACGGATCAGTAGCCAGCGAGCTCAAAAGCCAAGGAACTAAAAAAACCGATGGATCAGTTTTAAAGATCACGGAAGAAGGAGTCCTTTTCCGATCGTATAGAGATGGGAAAAAGATTCTGCTGACGCCTGAGAGCTCCATTGAGGCGCAAAAGAACTTAGGCGCAGATATTATCATCCCGTTTGATGAACTGCCGCCTTACCATATCGAAAGAGAAAAGCTCGTGCTGTCTTTGGAAAGAACCCACCGGTGGGAAGAAAGATCTCTCCAAGAACACTTAAAAAAACCCCAGGGCCAAGCGATGTACGCCGTGATCCATGGCGGCATCGATCCTGATTTAAGGCAAAAAAGCTGCGAGGTGCTGTCTAAACTTCCGTTTGATGGATTTGCGATCGGAGGAAGCATGGGCAAGACCAAAGAGCAGATGATCGGGATGCTGACCGCGATGATGCCACAGATTCCGGTGGAAAAACCAAATCACTTGCTAGGGATCGGAGATTTAGAATCGATCACCGGATGCATCCCTCTAGGAATCGATACCTTTGATAGCTCTTATCCGACAAGGGCGGCAAGGCATGGAATGGCGCTGACAGGGCTAGGACCGGTTAACTTGACAAAGGGTGAATATGCCAAATTGTTTGAGCCGATAGAAAAAGGATGTACATGCAGCACCTGCGCGCACTTCACAAAGGCCTATATCAACCATTTGTTTAAAGCGCGTGAGATGACAGCGCTGACGCTGACAACCATTCACAATCTCCACTTCATGGTGGAGCTAATGAAAAACTATCGAGCAGCCATCGCGGCAGATCTTCTCTGACCTGATTCTTCGAGCTGCTGCCGATAGCAACGGTAGCAGACAGGAAAATATTTCTCTTCAGCACCTAATTGGATCACGGGCCCTTCTAAGGTTGCCTTTCCATTGACATGCCGAATATTCATGGTCGATTTTTTATTGCAGTAGTAGCAAGTCGCTTTGACTTCTTCAATCGAATCTGAGAGTTCCATCAAACGGAGGGATCCCGGAAATAACTTCGACCGGAAATCGGTTCTCAGGCCATAGCAGATGACTGGAATGTCTTTATCGAGGGCGATATCGCGGAGCTGATCGATATGTTCCATGGAAAAAAAGTGGGCTTCATCGACGAGCATGCAATTGACCCCATCATAATTGATCTGAAACAGATCCGTTGTCGGTCCCACTAGCACATCTGCTTCGCATTGGAGGCCGGCGCGGGATTTAATATTTTCTCTTCCAAAACGAGTATCCATGTCAGGCTTGAGCAGCAAAACTTTTTTGCCTTGTTGCCGATAGTTATGTGCAACAGCTAGTAAATTTAGGGTTTTTGCACTCCCCATTGTTCCATGCCGAAAATAAAGCTTGGCCATTTTTAGGCTCCGGGTTTAAGGTTGAACATGACAAAAACTTATGTGTCCTGTTAAAAATGCTTGGGTAGAAATTCAAGCATTAGGCTCAGGTTAATCGATTCAGAGATTTTTGAGGAGGCCAAGATGACGCCTGATATAAAAATCCGAACTTTGCATGGAGCGGGAATCAAAACGTATATCCCGAGCATCGTCAAAGTGTGCAATGAAGTGTTAAAAGAGTATCCCTACATGCGCGTCGGCCACGTCGAAGAAGATACCCAATATTTCAGACATTTAAGCCAGTCTAAAGATTCTATCGCCGTGCTTGTTTTCGACGGCCCAAAAATCATCGGCGTTGCCACTGGCGTGCCGCTCGATGAGCAGCTGTCCGCTTTCCAAAAACCTTTCCTTGAAAAAAACCTCAATCCTTCCGAATTTTATAACTTTGGCGTTTGCACTCTTTTAAAACCGTACCGCGGCCGCGGTATCGCCCACCATTTCTTCGATATCCGAGAAGAACATGCCAAGCATCTCAAACGGTTTAATAAGATTTGCCTAAGCAACGTTGTCCGTCCAAAAAACCACCAAAAAAAACCCAAAGACTATGTCTCACTCGATTCATTTTGGAAAAAAAGAGGCTATGTCGAAAGAAAAGATCTCATGGGAGAGCT
>CAZFXE010000037.1:0-12734 GCA_964522945.1 uncultured bacterium | reverse complement strand
CGCGGCCTGTTCTTCCAATACGGTGAACGTAGTCTTCTTCGTTTTCAGGCAGGTCAAAGTTAATGACGTGGCTGATTGCTGGGATGTCAATTCCGCGTGCGGCGACATCGGTAGCAACGAGAATGCGGATCTCACCTTGGCGGAGTCTCATGATGGTCTTCGTCCTTTGACGTTGGTTCATGTTACCGTGGAGGGCTCCAGCGCTATACCCTTTTTTAAGCAGCTTGTCGACGAGTTGGTCGGCATGGTGCTTAGTCCGGGTAAAGACGATCGCTTGCGTGATGTCTTTGCCGTTGAGGATATGGTCGAGGAGTTTGTATTTATGTTCGATGTTGTCGACATGGTGCAGCCGCTGATTGATATTATCATGCGTTGCAGGGTCATGAGCGACGGAAATCTCTTTCGGATCTTTTAAGAGACGTTCGGAGAGTTTCATCACGCTGCCTTTAAGGGTCGCTGAGAACATCAACGTTTGGCGTGATTCCGGTATGGCTTCTGCGATTTCTTCAACAGGTCCAATGAATCCCATATCGAGCATCCGGTCAGCTTCGTCGAGGATAAACATCTCAACGCGTGAGAAGTTGATCTTTCCGCGGTTCATATGATCCATGAGGCGGCCAGGGGTCGCAACGAGGATCTCATAAGGACGAGCTAATTGGCGGTTTTGGATCGGATAAGGAGCTCCGCCGTAAATACAGACAGTCTTAATGCGGTCGAGGTATTTGCAATATTTGGAAGCTTCTTCAGCGACTTGAATCGCGAGTTCGCGGGTTGGGACCAAAATCAGAACGCGGGGACCGCGGCCTGGGAGTTTGGAAGGTTTCGCTAATTTACAGAGAGCAGGGAGAATAAAAGCAGCTGTTTTACCAGTACCCGTCTGTGCGGAGCCACGTAAATCGCATCCAGTGAGGATGAGAGGAATGGCTTGTTTTTGTATCGGGGTAGGTGTGTTATAGCCTAAATCTTCAATGGCTTTTAAAATCCCCGGTTCATCTATAAAATCTTTGAATGACATGTTTTGTTTTCTTCTTTTAAATTGTTCTATTTAAAGTGAAATCAACTGAAATGTAAAATGCATAATTCAAGTGATAAGACTTCAAAATCTCCCAAATAATAGCAGAAACAGCCCTTAAAAACCTAAAGTAAAGTTATTCTTTGTCGGAAGAAGAGGTAATTTTTTTCTTGAAAAAACGCCCATCCTGAGAAATCTCAGGATGGGAACTGTCTTAAGATGGCGTAGATGGCATGTAATGCATGATTAAAGAAATAATGAACAAGATCAAAAAGATAAAGAAAAGGACCTTAGCGATCTGGGTAGCCACGCTAGAGACCTCTCTAAAGCCAAACATCGAAGCAACGATGGCAATAACGAGAAAAATAACAGCCCAAGTTAACATCAAAGTTGCCTCTGGTTATTTCTTTTTGCGTGCGAAATAGAGAACGCCAGCGCCGAGAACCATGAGGATAATTCCACCGATTTCACAGAGCTTTAGCTGTGTATCATATTGGCTCAATTGGCCTTGGACATACCCATTGACTGAACTGCCGACAGCATTACCGGAAAACATGCTACTTCCTCTGCCGAATGTCCCCTTTGCATTGCCAACACGGTTTTGTTCGTATTTAGCAAAAATAAAGAGAACGACACCTGCTAACAAAACAACGAGTCCTATAACTTTTTTTCTGGATTTCATGATAAATCCCTCCTTTATAACCCCTAATTATCCAAAATAAAGATGGTTGTAAAGGAAATAGAATGGATCCGGGCCCTTTTTCCAGGATTGATTATTTGATCCTCTGTTGGTAAATTATTTTTTCAACTCAAGAGGTTTCATATGTTGTCTGGCGGTATTACACTTTTAGCTGGAGCGGGAACGGTTTTTACAGCTTATCAGGCGTATCAACAAGATGTCCCGGATCGGCAGACTGTTGTTTTATGTGCCGCGGGTGGACTTGTTTTGTCGATTTTTCTGCAAGCCAGCGCTGGAAAATTTTCAAAGGGAGAGAAATCTTTAGGGACGCGGGTTTTTCAAGTTCTTATCAAAGATTTTACCTCAGTCTTATCGAGTGTAGTTCTTCCTATTTCTGTTGCCTATGGATATGTGAGAAAAAGCGCAGATACGATTGCCAGAACCAGCTTTGGACTTGTCCAAATTGCACCGGCAGTTACTTTAAGAGGACGGGATGTAACGCATCTTTACCCTGCTTTGGTCGGAGCAAATTTAGGATTTTTAATTGGGCAAATGGTTGGAAGATTTTTTGCTCATATGACTAAAGGTTGAACATCAACCGCCGCCGGTCACGATCATGCGGTCTTCATCGAAGTGATGCAGTTTAGAGAAAAACTTAGGGCTGAGCCCGAAGATGGAGCCCAGTGTCTCCGGTGAATAAACGGTAAGGGCACCTGAGAGTCCGATGTCATCTGGAAGGGCATTGTTGAAAAAGACACTCATATGAAGTTCTTTTGTTCCCATATTTTCAATGTGATGAAAATATCCTGCAGGGATGATGCTTCCTTGGTTTTGAGAAAGCTCAAAAGTATCGATCTGTCCTGTCGGGCTTAAAATTGTCAGGCGGGCTGTTCCTTGGATGACAAAGTTGAGCTCAGTGGCATTGGGATGCCAATGGGGTTCGCGGATTCCTTGTTTTGAGATGCGCAAGCTAAACATTGCCAGATGTTCCAGTGCGGGAAAGCAGGTTTTATTGGCGATTTTGGCAGATCCGCCGCTCGTGTCGATTTGGGGTTTTATCTTTTCAAGATTGAACTTGTTCGGGCTGCTTTTGCCGCAAAGTGTTTCGAATTGTTTTCTTTGAGAGATAAAAGTATCTTTGGCCCGTCTTTTAAGCAGGTGGAAAGCTTTTCTGGGGCCCCCAAAAGTACCGTTCAATACACGGGCGGACATCGATCCAATCGATTGAGACAGATCGAGATCTTCAGGGCTGTGATGGTCGTAGGATAAAATGAACCGGCTTTCTCCAGGATAGATATTTTCGATGTGATGGATATAGCCTTTTGGAAAATAGACCACTTCTCCAGCGCTTAGGGTGAATGTATTGACGGTATTTCCCGGGCTGAACATCGTGATCAAAGCTTTTCCCGAGACGCAATAAGTCAGTTCATTGGCATTTGGATGCCAATGAGGCTCTCTAATCCCACCCATTTTCAGGGTAATCGTTGCAAGCGCCATGTTATGCATAAACGGAAAAGTACTGGAACTGCACATGATCCGTCTGCCGCCTTTGCAGATCCGTTTTGCGGTACTCGCACGGAGATCGAACTTATGATTTGAAGCCATTTTTCTTTTATTAGCAGATTTCTAAGCATTGTGACAAGAGGATATAGAGGAATTGGGGATTAAGTCGCAGGATAGGCTGTAACGAAGAGGTCGCCATTTTGGACTAACTGCATGAACCGATTCAAGGCTTGAACATCGAAGACAACATTGATCTCTACGACTTGACCATCCTTGATGACGATCCATTCAATATTACTCACATGAAGATCAGGGATAGGAGTGATAATATCCATGACAGTGCAACATGAGTCATGGTCGAAATATTGCCGCCGAATTTCAAACTTGTTAATCAAAGCAATAATACTGCTCATGAATTGTATCGTAGCCGCCTTCCCAACAAAAAACTCACTCATGGCCGTTAACGTGCAATCATCTGCCAAAAAACGTTTAAGGCGGTCAAAATCCTTTGTCTTAAACGCATGCTCGAGGGCCAAGTAATAATCGCGGGCTACTGTTTTGATGTTTTTAAGCAAATTCCATCCTGGTTTTTTAATGATGATGAAAGACAATATAATTAATGTGAACTGGAAAACAAGGGAGTGTTTTTTTAATGAAATTGTCTAATTACATGACGATCGTGGTGATTGTTCCTGAAACCCATGCTGATGCTATCCGTGAGGCCATGGCAAATGCCGGCGCTGGCGAATCGGAACATTACTCCCATGCAACGTTTTCAGTGAAAGGCCTTACTCGGTTCAAACCAAAAAAAGGAGCCCGTCCTGCAATTGGTAAAGAGGGAGTTTTGGAGACTGTTAAAGAAGAGCGGATCGAGACGATCTGCCCAAAAGAGTGTTTAGAAAAAGTCATCGAAGCCATTAAAAAAGCCCATCCCTACGAAGAGACAGTCATTGATATCTTCCAGATTTATGAGATCGGTTATAAAACAAGGCGATAAAAATTCGGAATATGTTATCTGGGAGTTAATTCGAGGTAACAATGAAAAAAATTGCCGCTGTTCTCTGTGCTTTAATTCAGATCTCTCTCTACGGGATGACGCCTGATCAGGCGCTTCAGACCCTGATGGAAGGCAACCAAAGATTTTCCAAGGACCAATCTCTTCACTTAGACAGGACAAGCGAGAGGCGTCAAGAGCTCCTTTCCAAACAAACACCATTTGCTGCCATCGTTGGTTGTTCAGACTCTAGGGTTGCGCCTGAGATTATTTTTGATCAGGGGATCGGCGATCTCTTTATTGTTCGTGTGGCCGGCAATGTCGTCGGGCCTCTTGAACAAGACAGTATCGATTACTCAGTTCTTTATCTGAAATCTACGATTATCATGGTTCTAGGCCATGAAAATTGCGGTGCTATCGACGCTGTTATTGGAGGCAATACCAAAGACATTGAAGCAGTCGCAGAACTGATCCAGCCTGCTGCAGATGCAACAAAAATGCAAAAAGACAATCGGCTTGAAAATACCATCAAGATCAACGCCAAAATGATGGCCAATCAATTGAGAAGCATCCCGGTTCTCAGCGACTTGATTGCCAAAAAGAAACTGTCTGTTGTCGCTGCCTATTATAATTTTCATACTGGAAAAGTGGAGCTTTTAGAATAATAGAAAGTCGCTATACTCGTTTTTTACGAGGAGCTTATGAAGAAACAAAATTGGCTATTTGCGATCTGCTTTCTATTTTTATCCACAACTCTCATCGGTCTTTTTGCACAGCCTCCTGCGCAAAAAGAACCCACAGCTACCTATCAAGCGAAGGATTACTCAGCTCTTCTTGGCATGCCGGGATTTAGCGACAAAGCTCTACAGACTCACTTCAAGCTCTATCAAGGCTATGTCACCAATACAAATCTCTTAACCGATATTCTAGCAACGGTGACAGCAGAAGGAAAAAATCGCACCCCGCTCTATGCCGAGATCAAGCGCCGTTTCGGCTGGGAATTCGATGGGATGCGGCTGCATGAGTGTTATTTCGAGAATCTCGGAGGTAAAGACACTCTAGATACTAGCAGTCCGCTTTATACAAAACTTGTTGCTGATTTTGGAAGCTACGACCAGTGGAAGGCCGATTTTATTGCCACCGGAGCGATGCGCGGCATCGGTTGGGCCGTGCTTTATTTAGATCCTCAGTCAGGACGCCTTTTCAACACATGGATCAATGAACATGACGTCGGCCATTTGGCCGGGGGCAAACCTATCCTCATTATGGACGTCTTTGAACATGCGTATATGATCGATTATCTTCTCGACCGTGCAGCCTATATCGAAGCGTTTTTCAAGAACATAAACTGGGATACCGTGAACAAAAGGTTTTCACCATGAAACTTCCACTCTTAGGACTTGGCACTTATAATTTGCGAGGACATGAGTGTACAGAGATTGTCAAAAAAGCCTTAGAGATCGGCTACCGGCATATCGATACCTCAATCGATTATGAGAACCAAAAAGCCATTAAAAAAGCCATCAAAGGATTTGATCGGAATCAGCTTTTCATTACCTCTAAATTTGAGCTCGAGATGATCGACCTGGAAAAGATCCCCGCTTCTGTTGAAGAGACATGCGATTTGGCCCTCAAACAGCTAGGGACAGACTATATCGATCTCTATTTGATCCACTGGCCTGATAATGAGATTCCAATGGTAGAAGTCTTTAAGGCGATGGAACTCCTCGTCAAAAAAGGAAAAATCAAAAAAGCCGGTGTCAGTAATTTCACCATCCACCATCTGGAAAACTTACTCAATGACGGCCATAAGCCCGCAGCTAATCAAGTTGAGTTCCACCCCTATCTCTATCAAAAAGAGCTTTGGGAATATTGCAAATCAGAAGGCATCGAATTGATTGCCTATAGGCCTTTTGGAAAAGGAGCGATCCTCAAGGATCCCGTTCTGAAAAAAATAGGATCAGCCCATGGCAAGAACTCAGGGCAAGTCGTTTTACGATGGTTCTTTCAAAAAGAGATCCCCACAATACCAAAAGCGTCATCCGAGAAACACCTCGCAGAAAATTTCAATATCATGGATTTTGAGCTCTCTTCAAATGAAATGCACGAGATTGAAAAGCTGCATCAGAACAAACGGTTCTGTGATACTGCAGACTCTGAATTTGATTATTAGAGTTGAAAGACTTCTTCCAGAAACCCTTGGATCTCATGCCAGGCTCTTTGGGCAGACACGGGATTATAAAGTAGGCCCGCTTCAGGCATGTTGACTGCGGGATTCATAAAGGCATGCATGGTGTTGCTGTAAGTATGGGCTTGCCAATCGACCTTTTCCTTGGTCATTTCATTAGCAAAGTCTCGCATTTCTTCAGGTTTGACGATCGGGTCGTCATACCCATGCAGGACTAGAATTTTGGCTGTGATGGATTTTTTCTTAGGCGGAGCATCGTAATGACCATAGACGCTGACAGCTCCGCGTAAGTTCACTCCACTACGGGCAAGATCTAAAGCGCAAAGTCCGCCAAATCCAAAACCGATAATAGCGATCTTTTCAGGATCGATATGAGGAAGAGAGCAGGCGGCTTCATACCCCTTGAGAAGTCTTCTTTGAAGAAGAGACCGATCTTCAATAAACGGCTGTTTTAGAGCGGCATTTTCTTCTTTCGATTTTCCAACGACGCCTTTGCCGTACATATCGAGCGCAAATCCGACATAACCCCAGCGGGCCATCATTTCAGCTTTTTCGCAGATGAATTGATCTCTTCCATTCCAGGCATGGCACAAAATGACAACCGGCCGTTTTTCCGGGACGGTCTGGGCTGCGAAGCCTTCTAAAGAACAAGAACCATCAGTGTAAGGGACTAAAGTTGTAGGCATGGTAAGAATCTAACAAATAGAGAGAGGGAATTCTACTTTTTTTTAGGAGTTCCCAGCTGATTGTCTTTGTACCATTGGACGGGATCTTTTGTAAGACCGTCGATCATTTTGACAAGAGACGCCTTCAGATTGTTTTTGGGCTCCCAGCCTAAGGTCTTTTTAGCTTTTGAGATGTCGAGCTCATAGTGGTCATCGGCCAGATCGATCATCCATGGTTTGATAAATGGTGCGGAGATAAAGGGGAGATGGCACTGGACCCAGGCTCCGATTTTAGCTACGATCTTCGGAATCCTAAACGTTGTGAAAGGCTTGTTGAAAAGCAGCTGGCTGATCTCGTTTTGCAGATCATCGTAGCTGAGTGTTTTTGGCTCGCCAATGAGGACCACTAGATCAGGAGGAAGCTTTTTTCTCATGCGGACGGCCATTTCAATCGCGTCAATGAGGTCGTCCATGTGTAAAAAAGAAGCGCCGTGATGGATATTTCCTGGAAAAAAGCGGCTCTCGAGTTGTTTTTCGTAGATCCGTTGGATTTGATGGCTGATTGGGATTGAATGACACTTATCGTCATAGACGCCAGCAATCCGCATGATCACCGTCGGCATATTGCCCCTGAGCTCATGGATCACTTTTTCGGTATGGACTTTAGAAAGGGGATAGTCCCATTTAGGATCGACAGGCCACTCTTCGTTGATCGGATGGCCAGGAACGCAAGGAGCATGGACGAGCATCGTACTTGAAAAAATAAACTGTCCGACTTCAAAACCTTGCAGAGCTTTTAAAAGCCTTTCAGTTCCTTTGACCGTGACCAGCTCATACTTGTCGGAATGCTGCTGGTCAAAACTATAATATGCTGCCAGATGGATCACGGCTGCAATGCGCGTACCGTACGTTGTGCGGATATGGGTAAAAGCTTGATGGACGCTTTCATCGGAAGAGAGGTCAACAGGGACGAGTTCTTCATCGGCAGCTGCATAGAGAGCTTTTAAAAGCTCGAAGCCGACGATGTGGTATTCTTTTCCGAGTCTTCGGCAGATATTAGCGCCGATTCTTCCGCAGCTGCCTGTAACAATAATGATTTCTTTATCCATTAATTCCATCTCTAGTCATTCTTAATTTCCAAGTCAACTATTTCTCTTTATGCTATGTTGAGAAATATGATCGGTAAAGAAAAAGTCGAAGAACTTAGCCGTAGAATGGAAACACTGGGTATTCATGAGGATGACCTGATAGAAAAGTTCATCCTGGGATCAGGTAGAGGTGGACAAAAGGTCAATAAAACCTCTTCCTGTGTCTATCTGAAACATATTCCGACGGGGATAGAGGTCAAGTGTCAGCAGGACCGTTCACGCGAGCTGAATCGGTATATTGCGCGTCGGGAGCTGTGTGACCGTTTTGAGTCTCAAATCAACAAGGTCAAAAGTCAAAAACAGCACGAGATGGAAAAGGTCCGCCGTCAAAAAAGGCGCAGGTCTCGCCGGTCTAAAGACAAGATGCTCTCGAACAAGAAGCGTCAGGGTGAAAAGAAGAACCTGCGGCAGTCTCCGCAATCGTATGAATAAAAAACTCCCATTCAGGCTTGCCTGAATGGGAGTGGAATAAGATCAAAAGATCATTCAATTAGACGCGTGATCTAGCAGCTCCAACCATGTGATGGATTCCTTGAGCAACCCAAGATTGGCCTAAAACAGCTTGTACTGGGCTGATGTATTGCAATACGCCATTGAGAATTGGGTGAGCTGGTTTCCAGAGAGTTTCTTTCGCATCGAGCATGATCAACGCAAAGAGAGAGAGCCCAAGACCTGAAACCGCTAAAGTAATATTGCCATTTACGTATTCTTCGACGTTTTTCTTTTCTGTTACTGCTTTATCGTTCTTCACTACTGGTTTACCGTGTTGATCAAAAGTAGGAACGTCTCTTTCTACCATATGCTTTGCGTTATAACCGCTGTCATCTTTGAAGAAATTGGATACGCGCTCAGGAATCCAAGCAGATGCTTTACCAACCAAACTGTCAGAGTTTGAAGTGTCAAAATAACACATTCTTAGTGCTTCGTTAACTCCACGGCGAGCAACGACTGCGATTTTTGAAAGACCTTGTAATGCAAGGTTGCCCATGTACAATGTAAAGCTTGCTTGGATTAAGGTGTCGACTACGGAGCCAACTGAAAATTTTGAACCTGATAATGCTGTCATAAAAACTCCTAATTTTTTTGTTTTTCCTAATCCCCATTAAAGATTAGAAGTGCGGAGTATAGATAAGTTGGATATTAAAGATGTAGTAAAAAAAATCTATCGCTCTTGTGAAGGTCTGAGTAAATTTATTGGTAAGAATAGAAAAACTTCAGAAAAGAAATCCCACTCGAGCAGTAATGCTGAGTGGGACAGTTTAGATTACAGGCCAGCGAGTTTTGTGAGAGGAATGTGGTCAGGTGTGAATTGGATTCCAACAACAGAATGCAACAGGCAGTTTGCGCTTGTCACAAGAGAAGGGCAGTATCTGTTAAAAACATACAGAGCTACTGTTCCAACTGCAATGTTTAAAGCCCCTGCCGTAGCGAGGGTTGTCCAATCTTTTGTAGAGCTGTAAGGTGTTGTCAATTTAACATAAGCCCATACGCCAGTAGTTGATTCTTTGATCGCTTTCTCAGCGGTTGTTCCTGTGTACCAGTCATGGCCCGCAGTATAGAGCTTGCTAGCAGCACGGCGTACTGTTTCTGCTAAGATCGAAACTGTGTTTGCGCTAGTAGAGAGTGCTACCACTCCAACGAATCCTGCTGCAATTTTGCAAGCGGCTTGTATTCCATATGCCATAAATTTTCTCCTTGTTTCATGTGTTCTTTGGCTAATCCATTTGGATTAGAATGGCAGCATTATATAATGCAGGATTATTAAGATGTATCAAATTCTTTTGTCTCGACTTATGCGGTCCTTTCAGTAAAATTTTTAGAATGGAAAAAATACAAAATGGATTGTGTCCTTGCGGAAGTGGAAAAAATTATGGAGAGTGCTGTCAGCTGTGTCATGAAGGCCGGCCGGCAAAAAGCGCTGAGGCGTTGATGAGATCGCGTTACTCGGCCTATGCGCTAGGATTTGTTGATTATATTGTAAAGACAACGCATCCGGATCATCCTGATTCGAAAAGGGCTGAAGATGTCAGGAAAAAAGAGATCGAAGAATTCTGTAAGACGACCATTTTCAAGGGGCTTAAAGTTTTAGATGTCCAGGAAGGAGAGGCGAAGGGCGTGGTGAAGTTTACGGCTTATCTTTTTATGGATGGAAAAGATTTTTCTTTTACAGAAAAAAGCACCTTCGAAAAGGTGCTGGGAAAATGGCTCTATCTTAAAGGGGATTTAACTGCGTAGGACAGCTTGGATGTGCTCGCAATTTTTCGATCCGCAGGTGCAGCCGACAGGTTCGCCTAAAAAAACATTGTAGTGTTCTTTGCCATCAAGGGGATTGGTGACGGAGTAGATTCTGTCGCCTTCTTGCTTGATGTCCCAGTTGCGGAAGGTTAGATCTGCAGCTGTGACCTCTTCTTCAATTTGAGGAATAGAAGCTTCAGCTTCTAATAGGGCACCTGTGATAGCGCGGGTGATCTGGCAGTAGGGGCAGTTGCAATGGGGCTCGGCTTTTTGTAGCGAGGTCAGATCTTCCGGGAGGATGCCCTTGAGGGATTGGATTTTCTCGAGGATCTCCGGAGGAAGTGGAGGAGTATCAGCCTGTTCAGGGTTATGTTGAAGTGTAGAGGTTAATCCTTCTATAGGAAAGGGAAGGGGGATTGCAAAAGTTTGTGTCGCAATGGGGTTTTGAGATTCTTTCTCTAGGACAAGCGCGTGCATACTGAAGATTTGCTCCATGAGCTTGTGGTCTAAATTAGGGACTTCAACCTTGGTTCCTGTGACCAGCTCTATAAGGAGAATATGGCCGTAGGGGCGGGTCTCGACATGGATGGAAACGATGTTCTTCCAGGCTGTTGAGATATAAGGAGGAAGGCTCAAGATCTTATCGGTTATTTTCATATCAACCTCATGCGGTTACAAAACTCATTATAAAAGAGAGGGACTTCTGGGTCAATAAATTTAGCAGAATCTATGGTTGAGTGCTGAAATTATGGTGTATTTAGTTGATAATCAATGAATTATAAAAAATTATTGTCATGCATGCGACATTGGGCTATGCTGCGCAAAAGAAGCGAAAATAAAAGAATCAGGCCGGGGCATCGCGGTCAGAGGAGGGCTAGATGAAAATAGCTCTCTTATTGGGGCGGTGCCTGGACCTGATTTTTTTACTGATAGTAGATAATAGCGGAGGTGTCTTATCGGATCTCAATCAGAAGTTTCAGCAGAAAAGTTCGTAGTAAAAGGAGGGAAAGTGGCTCGCAAAACCTTTGTGATCGACACTAACGTATTGATTCATGATCCGGACTCAATGAAAAAATTCAAGGATAGCGATGTCATCATCCCTTTAGTGGTGTTAGAAGAGCTCGATTCGATGAAGCGGTCTTCTGAAGAGATCGGTAAAAACGCTCGCCATGTCATGCGGTATATCGATTCTTTAAAAAATCTCAAAACCGGCAATTTGACCGACGGCGTCGTGATCGACAATAATATCCGGGTGAAAGTGCATGTGGAGCTCCGTTCGCCAGAGAAAAAAACATTCCCTCTTCCGCTGGACCGGCTGACGAACAAGATTTTACTCATTGCATTCCTGTTAAAAGAACAAGGCGAAGAAGTTGTCTTGGTCTCTAAGGATTTCGTGACCCGAGTCAAGGCGGAAGCGATCGGACTGGAAGCCGAAGATTATGAAAACCTGAAATTCTCTTATGAGAACATCTATAAGGGATACCGAAAAATCGAAGTTCCTAAACGGGACATCGATATGTTCTTCAAGGACAATTCGGTTTCTCTAGATATCCAAGACTTTTCTCCGAATGAATACTGCATCATGACATGCGCTGAGCAATCGTCGGCTGTCTGCAAGTTCAATTCTGTGAGCAAAAAACTTGAGCCATTGATGAAACTTACCAAAGACATTTGGGGCATCCAGCCGCTGAACGTGGAGCAAAAATGCGCTTTGGATCTGCTGCTCCGTGATGATATTTCTCTTGTAACTCTCATTGGTCCTGCAGGAACTGGAAAGACCCTGATGGCTCTTGCTGCAGGCCTGCGTAAAGTCTTTGATGAAAACGTCTATACAAAGATCCTCGTGAGCCGTCCGATCATTCCTCTAGGTAAAGACATCGGATATTTGCCAGGAACTAAGGAAGAGAAGCTCTATCATTGGATGCAGCCGATCTATGATAACTTGGAATTCCTGTGCCAATCGACGAGCGGCGTAGGAAATGGCGCAGATGCTCAGCAATGGATCATCGATAGCAAAAAGCTCGAGATGGAAGCTGTGACCTACATCCGCGGTAGATCTCTTCCGAAGATGTACATCATCATCGATGAAGCTCAAAACCTGACTCCTCATGAGGTGAAAACGATCATTTCTCGTGCGGGTAAGGGAACGAAGGTTGTGCTTACAGGGGATCCAACGCAGATCGATAATCCGTATCTTGATAAAGATTCCAACGCTTTGACGTATGTCGTTGGGAAAATGCGCGACTATGCTGGCTACGGCCAGATGTTCTTAGAGAGAACTGAGCGTTCTGAACTCGCTGCCATTGCAGC
>CAZFXE010000036.1:0-12859 GCA_964522945.1 uncultured bacterium | reverse complement strand
GTTTTGGAGATCGAAAGAATTGACAAAAGTCTCATGCTGCTGATCCCGCGGCGTATCAGGATAATAAACAACCATCAATCTGTAGAGAGTGTTTCCAACTAGAATGAGTCGGCCCTCGATATGATTTTCGCCGTCTTTCATCTTAAAGTCCATCGCAGGATAGTTCTTATGCTTAACGATGTTTTTATCGATCAGCTTAGTTCCTGGCATGTGTTCTAGAACGACATTCATCGCGCCTTTGAGGAGCGTATTTGAACTAAAAATCTTCCATTTCTTTGGGAGCTCTAAATAACTGACGGAAAACGCGGCGTCTTTGACAGCTTTGAATTCACTTAAGCTAATCGGATCGCCATTGGGCACTTCGACCTGTTTTTCCACAATTTCTGGTTTTTTGGGAAAATGGACCGAAAATTTGCCATTTTCAGAGAGATATTCGATCCATCCAGATCCAGCAACTTGCTGCTCATAATGGACTGCGGCTTCCGAGATGTCTTTTCCATAAAAGAGACCGCTTCCAGCTGAACAGGCGATCATTAATGCGATGATATACCGCCAATAGGAGATCTTTTGGTAGGTGGCAACTCCAGGCCGCTTGCCCAAAAAGAACGCTCTTTTGAGACTCTCTTTCCAAGTCAGATTAGGAACTATGATTCCAAAGAGTTTTTTACCAGGGGTTGTGCTGTATTTAGAGATAAAAAGCGCTTCAAGAGGAGCCCAAAAAAGAGGGACAGCCAGGGCAAAGTAAAAGTAAAAATTTTCATTGACTTCGATAGGGGCCATGAGGGAAAGGAAGACCGAGCAGAAATAGAATAGGCCGTAATCAAGCAAGCGGGCTAATGATCTTCTTAAAGATAAAAACATAGCATTATTGTAATAGAAAAGAGAGTTAAATACCAGGGAAAGGAGAGGCAATCAAATTTTAATTTGAATCCTTTTTAGAGGGGAAAAAGAAGCTCATCACGACTGCTGAGACAAGACCAACTAAGCCTCCCAGCACGATTCCTATGCAAACTGCCTTCAACACCGAGCCGTGAGGAACTATATGTTCATTAAAAATGTAGGGTCCAGGAGGGCGCCCTGCTATAGAATTGGCTAAACTCTTCGCAAAAACATGCGTAAACACTTCCAGGCTCATGCAAGATATCGCACTGATGCCGCCTATCACTGCGCCGCTTGCCGCTCCTAAAGCTGTGCATTTCACCACATGCATGAACTACCCCTATTTTTTGCCCAAAGCGTAACATAATCTATGGTAGAAAACCAGGCATAGAAAAATTTAAAACGGAGATAATGAACGTGTCGCATAAAGTGTTGCAGGAGAATGAGATTTTCAGGCAAAATCATCGCAAAGGCTTTTTTTAAAAAAAATTGTGGTAATTACCTATGCGACGATCGATTTGTGTCTGTGAGCCGATGGGCTGTTATGCTGGAGAATCAGGGAACTTCCGTTTTGTCTATACCCCTGCTGTAAATCTTCCAAAAGGGAGCAAGCTCCGGTTCGATCTCGCAACAAAGGGACGGCCGATCGATTGGCAGCTTCCGCAGACCAACGTCAAAACCAAGAAAAATGTGATCTGGGCGCAGCTTCCGGATGGAAAAGGGATCCCTGCAAAAGCCATTGATAAAAGCGATAAACTGACGCAGGTGTTTGAGTTCGTCCTTCCGGCGGAGATTAAAGCTGGCGAAAACTTTATCATCTATATGGGGTCGACCGTCAAAGGAAAAGACACCGGCAACCGCTGCCAATTAAACGTCCAAAGAAGACGTCCTTTCCATCTCTACATCGATCCGCGCGGAAAAGGCGATTTTAAAGAACAAGAAACGTTTCACTTAGATGTCCGAGGAAATGTTCTCCACAATATCCGAATTATCGCTCCTTCTCTTGTTGCTAAAAACAAACGTTTTGATGTGCTTGTCCGTTTCGAAGACGAATACGGCAACCTGACCAATTATGCTCCTGAAGGCAGCCTTATCGAGCTTAGCTATGAAAACCAACGGGAAAATCTCAATTGGAAGTTGTTTATTCCTGAAACAGGCTTTATCAACCTCCCGAACCTCTATTTCAATGAAGCCGGCGTGTATAAGATCCAGCTCCACAACTTAAAGACCGGCGATAAATACTATTCCGCACCGATCAAATGCCTCGCTGAGTCGCAAAACGTCATCTGCTGGGGCCTGCTCCATGCTGAATCTGAGAAAAACGATGCGCATGAAAGCATCGAGGCCTGCCTCAGAGAATTCCGAGATGAAAAAGCTCTCCAGTTCTACGGCACATCTCCTTTTGAGAGCACCGATGAGACGACTCCTGACATGTGGAAGCAGATCTCTACTCAGGTCGCTGAATTCAATGAAGAGCAACGGTTTTGCACTTTCTTAGGATTCCAATACCCTTCTGAAGAAGGCCTGCGGCAAATCATCTATTTCAAAGACCTCAAACCTCTGCTCAGAAGAAAAGAAGCTAAGAGCAGCGTCCTTCCAAAAGTCCAAAAACTCCTCAATCCTAAAGAAGCGCTGATCATTCCTTCTTTCACAATGGGAAAAGGGCACGAGACCGACTTTAAACACCTCGAACCCGAACTTGAAAAAATCGTTGAAATCTACAATGCCTGGGGCTCTTCCGAATGCTCTGCAAAAGAAGGCAATACCCGTCCGATCCGCTCGACCTCTAAAAAAGGGGTGCAGGAGACAGAAACCGGCTCTATTCTCAACGCATTGAAAAAAGGGCACCGTTTTGGATTTGTCGCCGGAGGTCTTGACGACCGCGGCATTTACGCCGATTTCTTTGAAAACGACCAAGTCCAATATAGCTCCGGCCTAACAGCCGTCTTATCGGCAGACCAGACCAAAGACGCTATCGTCAGTGCTCTTACTCGCCGTTCTTGCTATGCAACAACCGGCGCCCGCATCATCGTGGGCCTTAACATCGCCGGAACTAACATGGGCGGAGAGCTCAATACCAAAGCAAAACCAGGCCTTGTCATCAACAGGCACATTATCGGCTACGTTGCCGGAACAGCTCCACTCAAAGAAGTTGTTCTTTTGCGAAACGGCACTCCGATCAAACAATTCCCGATCAAAGACTTTGCCCTAGATTTTGCTTTTGATGATTCTGAACATCTTTCCCAATGCGCCCTTGCCTCCACCGGAGAGAAACCCCACTTTGTGTTCTACTACCTTCGGGTGACTCAGCAAGACGGCCACATCGCTTGGAGCTCGCCTATTTGGGTGGACTACATGGACTACACGCCAGCCCCTGCTCCTAAAAAAGTCAAAAAGTAATGACGATTCAATTTGAAGTCCTAAAAGGTGCCCAAATCAAGTCTATTGAACAGAGTTTTGCGAATCTTAGGATCGCGATTTTTCGCGAATATCCATATCTGTATGAAGGCGATCTTGCAACTGAGAAACAATACTTTGATATGTTTGGTGGCAATACCATCTGTATTATTGCCAAAGATGCCTCTACAGTCGTAGGAGTTATTATAGGAACTCCACTACAAGAGATCTTCGATCAATTTCTAAAGCCTCTGATTGAAGCTGATATCAGTGTTGAAAAGATGTTCTATTTGGCCGATCTTCTCGTATTGAAATCTTATAGAGGAAAACGCATTGGACACTCTTTGTATGAACTGTTTGAAAAAGAAGTTCAAAAGACCGAACAATTCACCAACATTCTCATCCGTGAAATTTTCAAATCACCAGACGACCCGAAAAAGCCTTCCGCCTATTATTCTTTAGATCCCTTTTGGGACAAAAGAGGATTCAAAAAAATGGAAGGCATTTCTCAACAAGACCAGTGGAAAGCAATCGGAGATGAAGACATCTCTCTCCATACAATGGTCTATAGGATGAAAAAATTATGAAAATCATTTTAGGCTCTCAATCCCCACGTCGGCGTGAGATCATGGATTTTTTCTCACTGCCGTTTATCCAAGTCGCTTCCGATTTTGATGAGGATTCCATTCCGTTTGAAGGCCACCCTGCCAAGCACGCCATGCTGCTTTCTCAGAAAAAAGCCGAAACACTAGCTAGCAGGTATCCGAGCGAAGTGATCTTGACAGCAGACACCGTCGTCTCGTGCAAGGGCAATCTCTACAACAAACCCCGCGATGAACACGAAGCCGCCGAATTCTTACGAACCTTTGCCGGCACATGGCAAGAGGTCAATACCGGAGTCACCGTCCGCCGAGGCTCTGAAGTCCATACAAGCTTTGAAGAGACCAAGCTCCTTTTCCATAAGCTCACGGAAGACCAGATCAAAAAGTTCCATAACCACTGTTACTTTCTTGATAAAGCCGGCGGCTATGCGATCGAGAAAAGTGCAAATTTGATTGTTTCCCGAATCGAAGGATGTTATTACAATGTGTTGGGCCTGCCCACTAACACGGTGCAAAAACTTCTGCTGAAGTTGGGAATTGATCTATGGGACTTCTTAAAAGCCTTTTCTTAACATCCCTTCTTTTTCTCTCTTGCCATGCCATGGAAAAAGAGCATGTCGCCTATCTGATGCAGTCGAAAGAAATCGATGCTTCGATTTCTCTCTATGAAACCTACAAACAAGAACTTGGCCGGCATGACTTTGAGATGCTTGTCCATTTGGGCACGATCATCTTAGAACAAGGCATCAAAAGCAGCGATCCGACGGTCCAGCTCTCCAGCCTGTATGGAACTGCCTTTGCCGGCATGACCTCTTCCTTGGATATTCTCGAGCAAGGGATCAAAAGTCAGAACTTTGAGACTCAGCTCGCTTCCATTCAGCTGCTGGCCCGCATGCACGACGACCGCGGCGATGAGCTTCTGACAAAGGCGATGGCGTCGCCTTTCCTCATGGCGCGGATGGAGGCAGGATTTCACTTATCTTCCCGTAAGCACCGGAAGGCCACAGGCCACATCGAAGCTTTGATGTATAAACTACCTCAAGAATTCTGGTTCTACTTCCCTCAGTTTTTTGCCCTCATCGGAACGAGCGATTCAATCGATGTGCTCAAAAAACTGATGGAAGATCCGAATTCGTTGACCCGTGTCGAAGCGATCCTTTGCGCAGCAAAGTTCGGCCGAGACGATCTACTGTTTAAAATCCGGGCCCACGCCACCCATCTCAATCACGATGAGCAAGAAGCCTCGGCTTCTGCCTTAGGAATGCTTAAAGACTCTAAATCGATCCCTCAGCTCAAACGTCTTTCTCAGTCGGTTTCAATTCCTGTAAAACTAGCGGCACTTAAGGCCCTCTACCTACTCGGAGATACACACGCCCTGCTCCCGATTTTTGACATGGCCCATCAGCACAACCCTTTTGCCATCGCGCTACTGGGTGAACTTCCCGGTGGAGAAGAAGTTTTAGCACCTCTAATCAAACATGAAAACATCCATATCCGATTCAACGCGGCTTTTTCGCTCCTTCAAAGAAGAGACGAGAGGGCTGTCCCAGCTATCGAAGAATTTCTCTTAAGAAATGCCAAAGATCTCGGTTTTCAGCCACACACATCGATCGGACATTCTCTGATGTCATGGAAAGTCGTTCCCTCTATGCAGCAGCATATTAAAAAGCTTCCTTTTGATTTGGCTGCAATCACGCTCCAAATGCGCGAACAAATGCTCGCTGCTTGCTTGGAGCTCTCCGAAGAGACTTTTCTTAAAGTAGCAGAAAAAATCTTCCTCAACCATGAGCTCGATCTGATTCCCCTGCTGGTCCAGCTTTTAGAAAACCACCACACAGAAAAAGCAATCTTTCTTTTGAAAAGACATGCCGAGCATGCCGGCGCACCGCTTATCAGAAATTATTGTAATCTGGCGCTTTACCGTCTAAAAGAAAAAGGGCCGTATGAAGCTAGGCTCCGCCACTGGGTAAGACGCGTCCAATCCGAGGAAATGGTCAAATTTCGGGCTTCGCTTCCTTGGCATTTACGCAAAAATACCACGCAGTATGAGCTGACCCCCGAAGAGAGCACCCGGCTGCTTTTAGAGAGCTACCAGGCCTTAGCCGACCGGCATGATGAAAAAGGCATAGAGATTCTCCTACGGGGAATTAAAGAAGGCCATCCAAAAAATCGTTATGCCCTCGCAGGACTCTTGATCCACACTCTCCAATAAAGTATCCTGTTTCGAAATGAAACGGTTCCTGCTTCCTCTTACTCTCCTTTTGGGCTCGCTTGCCGCCGAAGATTACGATATTAATCTGAAGGATCCCGTCTTTTCTAATGGGACGATTTCGACAGACCAAGGCGGGATTATTTCCAATCCCGGGCTTAGAATCCAAGCCCGCCATATCGAATATACCAACAAGATCGAAGATGGCGTAGCCATTCGAAAAATTTCTGCAGAAGGCGATCTCCTTTTAGAATTTGAAGGCCGTGTCTTCACCGGTAAAAAGCTCACGTATGACCTGATCACAAAGACCGGCACGATGATAGACGCCCGGACAGCAACAGAATTTTACTATGTCGGCGGTGACGAAATTGAACTTCAAGAAGACGGCAGCTTTTGGGTCAACAATGGGTATTTAACCACTGTCGAGAGCCAAGACGCCTGGTGGGAAATCCAGTCGGCTCACATCGACATCAACAACAACGGCCTCCTCACTGCTAAAAATATCAAGTTCAAGTTCTACGATATTCCTGTTTTCTGGATTCCTTCATTCAAACTCAACACGAAGGTCGTCAAAGATTCGCCTGTTCGTTACAAAATGATCTGGGATCAGGTTCTAAAACAAAAAGTGTCGATGAGATACCAGCTTTACTCAACAGAGACTTTTGATCTCTTCGGACGTTTAGACTACCGGTTTAAACGAGGCCCTGGCGCAGCCATAGAGACCGATTACCATTCCCACGATAAAAGAACGGTCTTTCAAACGAAAAACTACGGCGCTTACGACAAAGTTGTCGACGATGAGCATGGGAACAAACGGTACCGCCTCCAAGGGCTTGTCAAAACGCGCTCTAGCGACGAAAAGACCAAAGTCTACATGTGCTACGACAAACTCAGCGATGACAAAATGCCGCAAGATTTTAAAGGCGATGATTTTGAACTCAACACACAAAAAAGAACGATCTTCTGGGTCTCGCATCATCAAGACAACTACTTTGCCCACATGAACATGCAGCCTCGGATCAATGACTTCCAAAATATCAACCAGCAGCTGCCGCTGGTCAATTTCAGTCTCAGACCTTTTCCAATAGGTAATTCTGGGATCATCTTCGACAACTGGTTTTCTGCCGGCTACCTCAACTACGTCTATTCCCCTGAACTGTCCCCACATCTCCCCAGCACCAAGGCCGGCCGTTTTGAAACCAATAACAGCATCTATCGCCATTTCAGCTTAGGGCCGGTAAATTTCACCCCTTCTGCTGGCTTTATCGGTATTTTTTATACCAATAATCCGCATGATCATGGCGTGGGACAAGCCCTGGGAAATTTCAGCTTTGATTTGAACACCAACCTCTACAAATCCTACACTGGTTTCAAGCACACCGTCCAGCCGTATCTCCGCTACAGAGGTCTAACCTCTCCAACATCTCCAACGCATAGCCACTATATCTTCAGCATCGAGGATGGCTATGCCCATGAAAATCTTTTTCGTCCGGGAGTTTTCCAGGCTTTCTATCCCGTCAAACACTCGCTGCTTCCCACCGTGACGCTAGATCTCTACACGAATGTCTTTGTAGGACATACCCAATTTGGCCGCACAGTCCCAAAACTCTATACCACATGGGATTTTAGCTATCCGTCTTGGCATGTTGCCACCGACATCGTCTATAACATGCAAGAATTGCTCTGGGACCGCACAAACATCAAGTCAGAATGGACCATCTCAGCAAATGCTGCGTTTACTGTTGAATTTAGACACCGCAGCAAATACGACTGGAGAAAAGCCGACCACGACAACTATATCCTCGATATCGACCGACCCATCGATGAGCTGATCCACTCCCCTCTTTCTGATGGACGCGATACACTGCTTTCCCACTTCCAGTTCCGCTTCTCTCCTCTTTGGACATGCCACATCGACACCCACCATGGCTGGGGACGCAATAACGAACCTCGGTACGATTCTTATGAGATTAAGCTGTCGACGCTGCTCACTGGCAGGTGGCAAGTCTCCGTCGGCTATAAATACACCCCTGGCATCAAGAGCGAGTGGATCTTCCCCTACATCAAACTCCTAGGCGCTCAATTCTAATGTGGTTCAGCTAATTCAATAAACTCTTCTCCGATCCAATTGATGAAAGGGAAAAGATGAGTGGTAATCATATAGCCATGATACGGCTCTCGAAGTGTGACGCGCCCTTTTGTTAATGAGATCTCATCTAAGACAACAACGTGGCTTTTTAGATCAGGGTGGGACAGATGTAAAACTCCCGGACCTGTCCTTGCTATGATCGTTTCTAAGGCTCTTACTTTCTCAACCTCATTTCCCTTAATCGGGTGGACCACAGGCTGAAATCCCGCCTTCTGGATGTATCTGATCATGACCTCATTGTTAGTGACCGCGTAGGTAATTTCCTGAGCTAAAAATAGCTTGCCACGGTCCAATGCAATCATTGAAATCACGGTTGGGGCGCAAGATCGAATGGCCTGCTGCCAAACGATATACTTGCCATTTCGTGCGATAGCGACCACTTTTTTCGTCGCCTGAAAAGAATCGCAGTCGACATACCGCATCACATGCTTTTTTAAAATATACCGATCTTCAATGAATATCTCTTGAGAGCCATGCACCGATATCGGATTCAAATTGGCATCGAAATAGGCTGTATCACACCTATCGCTAATTGGAGGATATCGTAGGACGGGAAGATAATACCCCTCCACTTCTTCATCCAACCCAAGCGAGGCACTTAAAGAGTAAGGCACATCCTCAAACTCCTGCGTTCCGTCCAGCTCTTCTTCAACACTGCCTTGAGAACCGTATTGCCTGATCAGGATGCTCCAAGATTGGGAGTCCTGGCTATAGGATGTATAACTTCCAAATGGCTGCGTCATATGCCATAGAGTTTAAACCAAATATCAATTAGTTTTGTATGACTAGTTATACTTCTTCTTAATTTCGCGCAGCTTAGCTTCCACTGGCTTGAGATATTTATCTTCGACACGATCAATGAAAAGAACGCCGTTAATGTGATCATTTTCATGCATCACAACACGGGCATTGATCCCTTCTAATTCTTCCACAATCCTGCTGCCATCGAGTTTGGTCGATTCGACTTTAATCCGAAGAGGCCTCTCTACCGGTAGATGGAGCTTAGGGATCGACATGCAGGCTTCTTCTTCGACCCAGGTCTCTTTGGAGCGCTCTAGGATCTTGGGATTGATGTAGACATGCGGTTCTGAAACTGTCCATTTCCCATCGGGAAGATGGACATACCTTCTAAGGACAAAAAGTCTGAGGTTTTTTCCAACTTGCTGTGCAGAAAGACCAATGCCATTGTTGTTATCAAAATAATCGATCATCGCTGCAACCAGCTCTTTGATCTCATCGGTGATCTCTGTGACTGGTTCGCCCTTCTTACGGAGAATCGGATTTCCGTAATAGCAAAATGTCAGCTTCATTTTTGGAGTTCCTCAATCGCTGCCGGAAGTGATTTGATTCTATGCGAACCAATAGAGGTTGACCAAATTGATAGCAGAACGCAGGAGACCATGAAAACAACAGCTAGCCATGCGGTAAACTTCTTCAAGACATCAGCTGTCGAAGTTCCAAAAAGCGACTCTCCAGGATCTCCCCCGAAAGAAGCACCGAGGCCTAAGCTCTTGCTCTCTTGCACGAGGATCACCAAGCAAAGCACCACAGCAATCAACATAAAGACGAAAATCGAGACATAAAATAAAAACGTCATACGGAAAATCCTTGGATAATTTGTATAAATTTTGCAGCGTCAAGAGAAGCGCCTCCGACGAGGGCTCCATCGATGTCTGGCTGCTTAGCTAATGCAGAAGCTGTTTCTGGCGTCACAGAACCGCCATAGAGAATTGGTATTTTTGCAGCATGATCTTCGCCCCAGAGTTTTTTCAAAAAGCTGCGGCAAAATTGATGAGCTTCCCCAGCAATTTCTGGAGTCGCAGTCTTGCCGGTGCCGATTGCCCAAACAGGCTCGTATGCAAGAACGATCTCCGAAGGAGAAACACCATCTAGTGCAATTTTAAGTTGGGTTGAGAGAACATCAAAGGTTTTCTTTGCTTCACGCTCTTCCAGCGTCTCTCCCACACACAAGATCGGAAGCAGCTGGCTAGAAATGGCTTTTTTAAGTTTTAGATGGATGAGAGCGTCTGTCTCATGGAAAAGACGCCGTCTTTCAGAATGGCCCAAAATCACAAACTTTGCTCCGGCATCTTTGAGCATCCGAGCCGAGATCTCACCTGTAAAAGCGCCATCTTCGGCCTCATGCATGTTCTGGCCTCCCAAAACAATCTCTTGGGACTTCATCACAGGCAGAGCTGTAAACGACGGCGCAATGAAAACTTTGACAGAAGGCGCTATCTTCCCCTTGATTTGGGTAAGAAATTCTTGAGCCTCAGCTCCTGTCTTGTACATTTTCCAGTTAGCAGCAATTATTGGGGTTCTTTTCAACATGAGGGTATTTTACAGAATCCCTCCCCCAAAAACAACAGAGATTTATTTGAAACTACCGTTTAAATGGAGTTTGAATTTTCCCAAGAGCTGTAAGAATTTTTTGAAGCTCCTCTTTTGTATAGTCTTGCCCATAGAACTTCACAAAAAACTCGAGACGAAGATCCGAGTCTGAAATGTCAGGCGTTTCTCTTAAAATAGCCTGAATGACAAGCTGCCTTGATAGAGCAAACATGGAACTTGCCATTTCAAGTCTTTCTTGAGGGGTTTTTTGACGGATGATCTCCCGCACTTTTTCTTCCATTGCAAAACTTGTATCTTTCATTCCTCACCAACTTTTGCATAAATCTCATCTAATTGGAGCGTTTGGATCCATTGATGGAGATAAGTCTTATCTAGATTTTTTAAAGTCATCAGTAGATTTTTTACATCCTTCATCTGCATTTCGGACATACTATCTTTCGCCCAATCCAATTTCGATATAATGAGATCTTCAGGAGACACTATCCAGACCCCAATACCGTTAAATATTACGCGTTGTTTCCGTTGAAATTCCATTTGGCGATAGGAAGAATTCTTAAGAATAATAAAATCAATTTTAAACGCATTATCCTCGTTGATAATATTGAACATTCTTCGATGTTCCATTGCCTCTACGATCGCGCGCCGATCCAAATAGAAATGGTTTTCAAAAGTCTGCACAAACTTGTCTATATCCGGTTCAACTATCTGGATAATGATATCTATATCTCGTGTCATACGAGGGACAGCATAATAATTGGCAGCAAAGGAGCCCGTTAACATATATGGAATATTTGCTTTTTCCAAACCTTCGGAAGTAACTTTCAACATCCTGAAATCATCATCGTTCATATCTCTTCCTCTTAGCCTTATTGTAATGTTACCTCTTTTTCGATCCTAGAATATTTTGGTATCGAGTCCATTTTGAGAAATCTTCTTTTTGGACATCTATTCCTTATGTGGCACAAGAGGCCTATTTTACCAACAAATTTGGCACAAGTTGGGTTTTAAGTGGCATAAGATGCTAGCTTGTGCCAAATTTTTCAGATTAAAAATAAATCTATACGCCCACATTCTCCCCTTTCCTAAACACCCCTATGATGTTATATTCAAGGAACTGAATATGGCAGAAGCTTCGATACTCACAGTCACAGAGTTGACCTCCTCCATCAAAAAACAACTGGAGTCGAGGTTCCCTTTTGTCCATGTGCAAGGAGAAATTACAAACTTTAAAGAACAAGCCTCCGGCCATCTCTATTTTACACTAAAAGATGCCCAGTCTCAGATTTCCGGGGTGTTATTTCGAGGCAATGCTCAAGGGCTTGCTCGGATGCCTAAAAATGGCGACCAGGTGATCGTCCAAGGTGAGCTCAGTGTTTATGCTCCAAGGGGCAATTACCAGCTCATTGTCCGCCAGCTCCAATATGCCGGTGTCGGAGAGCTTCTCTTAAAATTGCATGCCCTCAAAGCCAAACTAGAAGCCAAAGGCTGGTTTGATAAGTCTCGTAAAAAACCGCTACCGACCGCTCCCAAAACCATCGGCGTGATCACAAGTCCAACAGGTGCTGTGATCCAAGACATGATCAATGTCCTAAGCCGCAGACATGCCAAGTTCCATCTTTTGCTCAATCCCGTTAAAGTCCAAGGCGACGGCGCTGCGCAAGAGATTGCGATGGCCATTGATCACTTCAACAAATACAAGCTCGCCGATGTCCTCATTGTCGGACGCGGCGGAGGCAGCTTAGAAGATCTCTGGGCGTTTAACGAAGAGATCGTTGCTGAAGCCATCTACCGGTCAGAAATTCCCATTATATCAGCTGTTGGTCATGAGACTGACTTTTCGATTGCTGACTTTGTCGCCGACATTAGAGCACCCACTCCTTCTGCCGCTGCTGAGATCGTTATGGCAGCTGCTGTGGAACATCTTCAATACCTCAAACAAGCTGACAAACGTCTTAATCAAGCGATGCTCCATCTTTTGGGCGCCTATCGCCATCGTTTAGAAATAGTCCGGCGTCAGCCCATTTTGACATCGCCATTTGCGATTTTGGGCCAGGCTGCTCAACATTTAGATGATCTCTCTGAAGAAATGACGCTGACGATGCAGAGAATGGTCACAACGAAAAGACTTCAGCTGACAGGCCTGCAACGGCAGCTTCTGGCTTTAGATCCGATGGTCCGGATCCAGCATCTGAAACAGAAGTTAACGCAGCTGACAGCGCATTTGAAATCGATCGATCCGAAGAACCTTTTGACGAAGGGATACTCCATCCT
>CAZFXE010000035.1:0-13400 GCA_964522945.1 uncultured bacterium | reverse complement strand
AAATCAATCGGCTCTCTTCTCAAAGAAGCAGCCGATAACAAACACGGTTTAAAAAGGACTCTTGGTCCCATGAACCTGACTGCTATGGGAATTGGCGCTATTATCGGAGCTGGACTATTTATTATTACGGGAGATGTTGCAGCTCACTATTCTGGACCTGCCATCATCATTTCGTTTATTATCGCCGCTACCATCTGTACGTTTGCAGCCCTTTGCTATGCTGAGTTCGCTTCTCTGATCCCTATCGCCGGATCCGCTTATACGTATGCCTTTGTGGCGATCGGTGAGTTCTTTGCTTGGATCATGGGTATGGCCCTCACGGTAGAATACCTGTTCTCATTTTGTACGGTCGCTGTCGGGTGGTCGGGCTATCTCAATAGCTTGCTCTCTGATCTTGGCGCTCCGATCACAGCGGTCTTTTCACAAGCTCCACTGATGTACACTCCGGAAACGGGATGGGCAGCTACAGGAGCTTATTTTAATCTTCCTGCGATGATCATTATTGCACTCTTGGCATGGCTAATCAGCCGAGGCATCCAAACTGCCGCCTTCTTGAACGATCTTCTCGTGATCATGAAGCTGGGCGTCATCGTACTGTTCATCGGCTTTGGTATTGCTTATATCAATGCTGACAACCTTACACCGTTTATTCCGGCAAATACCGGCATTTTCGGCGAGTTCGGCTGGAGCGGTATTCTTCGCGGATCAGGCATTGCCTTCTTTGCGTTCTTAGGCTTTGATGCCGTCGCAACACTAGCCCAAGAAGCTAAAAATCCCCAAAGGGATATGCCAGTCGGTATGATCGGATCGTTAGTGATCTGTACGATTGTTTACATCGCTTTTGCATTCGTTATGACAGGCGTAACCCCTTATGGCACATTGGGTGTTCCAGATCCTGTCGGTGTTGCAATTAATGCCTTCGGACCTAGCTTTACCTGGCTTAGGTATATTGTTAAGTTTGCCATCCTGTCAGGACTCACTTCCGTGATCCTCGTTATGATGACAGCTCAAGCAAGAATTTTCTATACCATGGCACACGACGGATTGGTTCCTGCTATCTTTGGCAAGACCCATCCTGTCTACCGCACACCGTTCAACACAACCTGGATTTTAGCGGGCACTGGCATTTTGATTGCGGGACTTTTCCCAGTCAACATCCTAGGGCCTCTGACTTCCATTGGAGCGCTCTTCGTGTTCGGTATGGTCTGCTTTGGAGTGCTCGTCTTGAGATTTACTCAGCCGACACTGCATAGACCGTTCAAAACGCCATTTACGCCTTGGGTTCCACTTTTCGGAACTCTTGCGTGCTTCTTCCAAATGGTCTTGATGCCTGGAGTCATCTGGCTGCAGTTCATCTTGCTCATTGGCCTCGGCTGCCTCTTCTATTACGGATATGGAAGAAAGCACAGTAAGCTGAGAAACGGCTAAGATTTTTTTGAACTCGCGTTAGATCCCTAACGCGAGTTCTTATTCTTATGCGTTTCATAATAGGTGTAATCATGTTTGCTAATACTTCTCTCGTTGCTCAAGAGAGCACGAAAGAGAGTTCTTCTCGGCACCGTTTTCACGATCAAGTTGTCATCGTCACGGGAGCTTCTCGAGGAATCGGGAAAGGTATAGCGCAACTTTTTGCGAAAGAAGGAGCGAAACTTGTTCTCGTTGGTAGAGATGAAAATGCACTGAATTTGGTCACAGAAAATCTTACTAAAGAGGGAACGCAAGTTCTTCGTGTTCGAGCAGATGTCAGCAGTTCTGAAGATATCCAACGGGTCATCGAAGAGACTTTAGCTCGTTACGGAAGGATTGATGTCCTTTGTCACAATGCCGGGATCTATCCCCATTCAAGACTTGAAAATATGACACTTGAACAGTGGCAAAAAGTCATTGATGTGAATTTAACCGGAACATTTTTGGCTGTGAAGGCCTGCATTCCAACCATGAAAGCCCAAGGCGGCGGTAAGATTGTAATTACTTCTTCGATTTCCGGTCCTCAGACTGCGCTTCCTGGATACTCGCATTATACTGCTTCGAAAGGAGGCGTTGCGGGATTTATCCGAACAGCCGCAGTTGAGCTCGCAAAATACAAAATCAATATCAATGCTGTAGAACCTGGAAATATTATCTCAGAGGGTTTAACTGAACTGGGAGAGGAGCATATCAACAATATGGTCAGAGCTGTTCCACTAGGCAGGCTGGGAACACCAGAAGATGTCGCTCATGCCATGCTTTTTCTTGCTTCAGAAGAAGCCTCTTACATCACAGGTCAAAGTTTGATCGTTGATGGGGGACAAACTCTTCCGGAGAGCCATTTTTCCGAGTATTAATTTAGTCTAGGGCTGATAAGGGCGCCGCCAAGGCAGCTCTGGCCATCGTAGAAGACAATGGCTTGGCGCGGTGTGATCGCTCGTTGAGGCAGAGGAAAGGAAACAAAGACTTTATCATCTTCAATTTTTTCAATTAAACATTCTTGATCGACTTGGCGGTATCGGATTTTAGATGTACAGCGGAAAGGAACCTCTGGAGCGACTCCGCTGACCCAGCTGATATCTGTTGCGGTTAGAACCGTGTCATAGAGCGCGGGATGGTCATCGCCTTGCTCGACGTAGACAATGTTCCGGTTGATGTCTTTGTTCACTACAAACCACGCCTCTCCAGGCCCACCGATTTTAAGACCTTTGCGCTGGCCGATGGTGAAGAAAGCAGCACCTTGGTGAGTGCCGACAGCTTGGCCGGCGAGGGTTTCAAAACGGCCTTCTTGGTAGGGGATGTATTCGCTGATGAAATCACGGAACTTTCTTTCGCCGATGAAGCAAATACCGGTGCTGTCTTTTTTCTCGGCGGTAGAAAGGCCGTGTTCCTTGGCGATCTGTCGCACTTGTTCTTTTTTGAGATGGCCGATAGGGAATAAGACTTTTTCTAAGATCTCTTTTTTGAGGGTGTAGAGGAAGTAGGTTTGGTCTTTGTCTTGGTCGACGCTTCGGAAAAGCTGTCCGTCTTGAGTTTGAGCATAGTGGCCGGTTGCGAGATAGTCAGCACCAAGTTCCATCGCCTTTTGGAAGAACACTTTAAATTTGATTTCACGGTTGCAGAGGATGTCGGGATTAGGGGTGTAGCCAAGCTTGAGTTCTTTGATGAAATGAGAAAAGACCGTGTCCATGTACTCTTGAGCAAAATTAATTGTATAGTAGGGAATATCGATCGCATTGCAGACGCGGACGACATCGTCGTAATCTTGAGAAGCTGTACAGGTGCCGTCTTTATCTTCCCAATTTCTCATGAACAAGCCGATCACTTCATAGCCTTGCTGTTTGAGTAAAAGAGCAGAGACGGAGGAATCGACTCCTCCGGACATGCCAATGACAACTTTTTTCTTTTTTTGCATGCCGATATTTTACCTGAAATGGAGAGATTCTGCTATGGTAGAAAAAAATTACTGATAGGATGGGGAGATGGACGAAGGTTTAGTAAAAATTCCTTTAAAAGACGCGACTTTAACGGGGAATCTCTTGATCCCAAAGGATGCCACTGGTCTGGTGGTCTTTGCACATGGGAGCGGAAGCAGCCGGCTTAGTCCTCGTAACAAGGCTGTCGCACAATATTTACGCGATGAGGGCGGCTTTGGGACGCTTCTCATAGACTTGCTCACTGAAAAAGAAGAAGTTTTGGATGATAAAACTAGAGAGCTGAGATTTAAGATTCCTTTTTTAGCCCAGCGTCTGAGCCAGATCACAGATTGGCTGAGAAAAGAGCCTAAAACCAAAGATCTGAGCATCGGATATTTTGGAGCGAGCACGGGAGCAGCGGCAGCACTTGTGGCTGCAGCCGAAAGAAAAGATATCGATGCAGTTGTCAGCCGGGGAGGCAGGCCTGATCTGGCAGGGGAGTCGCTGGTGAAGGTCCAAGCGCCCACGCTGCTCATTGTAGGTGGAGACGATGCCGAGGTGCTAGAGCTTAACAAAGAGGCTTTAGACCTGATTAAAACAACAAAAGATTTGATGATCGTTCCGGGGGCTTCCCATCTTTTTGAAGAGCTTGGGGCTTTGGAAGACGTCGCGAATTTTGCAGAAAAATGGTTTTCTCGGTTTTTGTGATCTGTGCTAAAATCGTTTCCTCATGAAAAAAATAATTATTAGAATTGTTTTGTTAGCTGCCTGCTTTGTGGGGTTGGGATATTTTTGCGAGAGTCAGACCAAGGGTTTTAGGCTGCAGGAAATCTTAAGCGACATTCCGAATAATCCTGCATGGGAGGTCGATCCATTGCCGATAGAGCAGCAAAGAGAAGTCGTTCACAAACTGGATCAAAAGTTTCGGTATTTAGGATCGGGCAATCAGTCGCATGCTTTTTTAGGAGAAGATGGAAAGACAGTCTTAAAATTCTTCCGGCATAACGATTTGAGCTTGATGAAGACCTTAAATATGTTTTCAGCGGAAAAATGGCTCTGGTACCTCACAAAGAAATTCGATCCACGGGGAGTTTTTGATAGCTGCAAGCTGGCGTATGTGGACTTACAAGATCAAACGGCTATTTCTTACCTTCATATCAATAAGACAGGCGATCTGTTCAAACCGGTTGTAATAGTCGATAATAGCGGTGTTTCTCACATTGTAGAGCTCGATCAAATGGAGTTCTTGGTTCAAGATTATTGTGAACTGGCTACAGGAAGAATTGCTGCCCGGATGAAAAGCGGAGATATGGAGGGAGCTAAGGCGACGATCCAATCGCTTTTTGCTGCGATTGAAGACTGGAGCAAAAGGGGAGTGCATATCGATAATCCGGCGCTAAAGAGAAATATCGGGTTCTGCGGAGATAAAGTGATTATGTTTGATGTCGGGTCGCTGAGGAGGGACAGCTCAACGATGACGCCGGATCAAATCAAACGAGAAGTCAAACATGTGACTCGCATTTAGGAAGGTGGATTGGTAAGAAGTATCCTGAACTCCATTCCTGTTTCGAACAGGAGCTCGTAAAAGAAATTTAAGACTTGCGGTATTCGATGATATCGCCGGGCTGGCAGTCGAGAGCTTTGCAAATGGCCTCTAGAGTAGTGAAGCGAAGAGCGCGAGCTTTACCGGTCTTTAAGATCGACAAGTTTTGTTCGGTAATGCCAATAGCTTCCGCTAGTTCTTTCGAACGCATTTTCTTTTTGGCGAGGGCAACATCTAAATTTATCACGATGGGCATGTCTTTTCTATCTATAGTTCCTTTAGAAAACAGCGGATAGGCAAAAAAGACTTAAGAGTTGCCGCTACTCTTAACATCAAGACCTGATTCGAAGTCTTTGATATTAGACGACCGTTCTTATTTATGACATACTATTCACAGCTGTTTTCTCAGATGGTCTTAGAGTTTTCTTCATAAATACGGCAGCCCTCTTCCATGATGCGTGCAGCTAAAAAGGCAATCAAAGCTAAAAACAACATTTTAATTTCATTAGGTCCATAGGCGAAAACCACGGCTCTTTGGCCCAGAGAATTGGGTGGAGATAAAACGTAGCTATGCAAAGCCACGTAGAAAGGATTGACGATAAGACTGAGAACAAGAACTAATCCAATCTGACGGATATACTTGACCGTGCTAGCGGAGAAAAAATCTAAATTCTCAAAGCGTGTGAATAACCTGGTCATAATTAACATGATGATCAGGAAAAAGAAATACGGAATCAGATCTGTAAGAAAGCCTTCAAATTTTTGCCATTGGGAGAGTTCGTCAATAGAGAGATAAGGGGTATCTGCAAATTTCATCATCCACTTGGTTTTTTCGAAATAAAAAATCCGGAAACCGTCGTGGATCCAATAAAAAGCATTTAAAAGGGGACCTGCAAGCATTCCAAGAATACAGCTGTATCTTAGAAAACGACTCAACTTACGAATTTTACTATTATTGTCCATTCACATTCTCTCCCTGAGAATAAGGAGCTCAAGAAAGCTCTTTTGCAGGCATGCGAATGTAAATTATCGTTATACGATAAGTTATTATCAAGAAACATTAGCAATCTAACGAAAATCAAGGCCTTTTTTCAGGGACTGTAATCGCTAAATTGGGTTTTGCATCAGGAGCCTGCTGTTCTTGCTCGATGAAGACAATCTTATTGTCTTCAAGGGTTGCAAGATAAGCAACGGCTTTATCAGGATTGAGCAGAAGCTTTTCTGCCAGTGGATCTTCGAGGTAAGATTCGATCACGCGGCGGATTGGCCGTGCGCCCATTGTGGGGTCGTATCCTTTATCGGCCAAGAAGTCTTTGGCTTTTTGGTCGAGATTGAGGATGATGTGCTTGCGGGCCAGACGCGCTTTGACTTTTTGCACTTCGAGCTCGATGATCTGCGGAAGATGCTGTGTGCGATCAAGGGCTCTGAAGATCACGATGCCATCAAGGCGATTGAGGAACTCTGGTTTAAAGTGCTTCTTGACGGATGTTTCGATCGCATCTTGCATCTTTTTGTAGTCAAGGATCGCTTCTTGAGCGGCAAATCCAACTTCTGTCTGACGGCGGATCAAATCAGCGCCGAGGTTCGAAGTCATGATGATGATCGTATTGCGGAAGTCGATCTTACGCCCGAAGGAATCGGTGAGCCGTCCTTCTTCTAGAACTTGGAGCAGGAGGTTCATCACATCAGGATGAGCTTTTTCGATCTCATCAAAGAGGACGACGCAATAAGGTCTTTGACGGACTTGTTCTGTGAGCTGGCCGCCTTCTTCATAGCCGACATAGCCTGGAGGCGATCCTGTCATACGGCTGACAGCAAACTTCTCCATATACTCTGACATATCGACTTGGATGAGGGCGTCTTCACCGCCGAATAGATTGATCGCGAGTTGTTTTGCGAGGAGTGTTTTACCAACGCCTGTAGGTCCTAAGAATAAGAAAGCTCCAATCGGACGGTTCGGATCTTTGATATCGGCACGGCTGCGGCGGATCGCTTTGCAAACAGTGCTGACGGCATCGTCTTGACCGATGACGTTCTTCTTGAGGATTTCTTCCATTTTAAGGACTTTGGCGGTTTCACCTTCAGTTAAACGGGTGAGAGGGATGCCGGTCTGTTTAGAGATAATGGCAGCAATCTCTTCTTCGTCGACAATCACCTGATGCTCTTCTTTAGAACTTTCCCATTGAGAGACCATTGTTTGGAGCTTCTCTGTGAGAGTTTTCTCATTATCACGCAGTTTTGCAGCTTTTTCATACTCTTGCTGGGAGATCGCCTCTTCTTTGGCCAGCCTGACTTCTTCGATCTCAGCTTCGAATTTTGAAAGATTTTGAGGCTCATGCATTGAGGCAATACGGGCTTTTGCACCGGCTTCATCCATGAGATCGATCGCTTTATCCGGCAGAAACCTTCCAGCGATGTAACGATCGGAGAGTTTTACAGCGTTTTCGATCGCAGCGTCGGTATATTTACAGTGGTGATGCTCTTCATACTTGCCTTGTAGGCCGTGGAGGATCTGGATGCTGTCGTCAATAGAAGGAGGGGCAACCAAGATCTTTTGGAAACGGCGCTCTAAGGCAGCGTCTTTTTCAATTTTTTTGCGGTATTCGTCGATGGTTGTCGCACCGATACATTGAATTTCTCCGCGAGAAAGAGCAGGTTTTAAGATGTTGGAGGCATCAATTGCGCCTTCAGCAGCACCAGCTCCGACGATGGTATGGAGTTCGTCGATAAATAGGAGGATATTGCCGTTCTTTTTGATCTCGTCCATAACGGCTTTGATCCGCTCTTCGAATTGGCCGCGGTATTTGGTGCCGGCAATCATCAGAGTTAAATCGAGGGCGATGAGTTTTTTCTTCGCTAAATTGTCAGGGACTTCTCCGCGGACAATCGCTTGAGCAAGACCTTCAACAATCGCGGTTTTTCCAACGCCTGCCTCTCCAATGAGGACAGGGTTGTTTTTGCGGCGTCTGCATAGAATCAAGATCAACCGTTCGACTTCTTCTTTACGGCCAATCACAGGATCGAGCTTTCCTTCCCTATAGAGTTCAGTTAAATCGTGACCGTAGGCTTTTAGAGCAGGCATCTTATCGGGGATCTGAGATCCCTTTTCTTGAGGTTTAGCAGGAGTGCCGCCAGGAGGAGGAGTCGATGGACCGTTACCTCCCATGCCCATTGGAGGGAGTTGGAGATTGAAAGTTTCGAGTTCTTTTAAGACTTCTCTGCGGATATCTTTTAAGCTGACATTCAGGTTCTCAAGCACTTGAGCTGCAACGCCATCAGTTTGTCTAAGAAGAGCTAAGAGAAGGTGTTCGGTGCCGACATAATTATGGTTAAGGCTTGCGGCTTCTTCATTGGCAAATTCGAAGGCTTTTTTCACTTTTGCGGTGAGAGCTGGGTCTCCATAGACTTGAATTTCAGGACCAAAGCCGACGAGTCTTTCGACTTCTTGGCGGACCGTCTCATAGTCTAGGTTAAAATTTCTAAGGACATTGACGGCGATTCCCTGGCCGAGTTTGAGCAGCCCTAATAGGACGTGTTCTGTCCCTAAGTAGTTGTGGTTCATACGCTGGGCTTCTTTTTTTGCCAGCTTGATGACTTGTTTCGCGCGATTGGTGAACTTGTCGAACATAACTACCTATGCGTTTTAAGGGGAGGCAACGACGCGACCCCGATGATTATTGTAGGTGCTTTGTTCTTTTATTTGCAAATTTCTGGGTTGAATATCAAGCAAAATCTTTAATTCGAGATAAATTGGGGCCTGAATAGCCCAAAAAAGTTGAGAAAAAAGGCCAGGGAAGGTTTAATGGTGCTCAACATATTTAGTTTATGTTCGTCTAGTAGCAGCGGTGGATTCGCTGATTCCTTGTCCCTTGAGTTGGGTTTTTGGCTCTTAATTGAGGCAATTTTGAAGGTTAGTTCCTTCAGTAAATTACTTACAATTAAGAGAGACAAAGCCATGTTTATATCAAAAAAGCTCAGAGCAGCCTTCGAGAAGTCAAAAGAAACTCTTGAGAGTTTTGTAAGGGATATTAGTCAAGTTTCACAAGACATCAGATTGTTAGAGCTAATTCTTAAAAATCATGCTTTGCATTCTCCATTCCATTCTCTCTTTGCTCATGAACTTAAAATGATACCAAAGAATGAGGATGCGAAGATGGATGTAGAACATCATTTGTATGAGTTTGTGTCTTGGGAAATTAATGAGAAGCAAAAAAAATCGGCGTTTCGTCTTTTTTATAAAAAATATGAAGCACGTCTTTTACCTAATATTCAAAAGAGTGAAACTGCTGATCAGTTCAGCTCCCTAATTCCAAAAGATTCAAAGCTGGTAGAAAAACGGCCCCTTGTTGAAACGCCAGCTTTAACACGGTTGAAAATCTATCCGTACTTGCCAACGTTCCTCGAAAAGCTTGCAGAAGAATTGTCAAAGCACAAAACAAAATTGGATTTCACAAAGTTCAGACAAAGTATTGATGAATTTGAGAAGACAATGAAAACAAAGAAGAAAACCTAGTGGTTCTTTTCTTCCTAACACCCTCGTTAATCGAATAATCAAAATGTCTAATATCCAATATACCCAGCTTACATTTGATGAGCTTTTATCTTTAGTTAAACGTGCAGTTTCCAATGGACAGCTACAGCTTTTATCTGAGATCCTACAGGCTCATAACAACCTGCGAGGACCAGCCGTTGCATGTGCAGCCAAACAGGGGCATCTTATGCTTATTCAAGAGTTATTAAAAAACGGCACTATTTCTCAGGAATATAGAGGCCAAGCTGTGATCAACGCAGCTTCGGAAGGACACCTTAAAGTGGTCCAAGAGTTGTTGAAGAATAAAGTTGCGATTACACTGGAGGATTGGAAATGTGCGCTTAGATGTGCGGTTGAAAATGAACATCTTGATAGTGTTCATGAGCTTGCTGAAAATGTCCCTATCGAAGGTCACTTTAAATTATGCTGGCCAAAACGAAAAGACGACTTTCCCTAAGAGCTGTTATTTGACAAAAAGTTTTTTTTAATCACCGTTTTTAGCTTTCTTCCCATTAAAAAGAACTCACTGTAGAATGGTTCAAATGGCTTGGAATATTCTAGAGACAAAGGCAGCCTCCGCTGAAGAAAACATGCAGCTGGATGCCAAATTATTGGACAACTTAGAAGGTCAAGAGCGGCCGATTCTCCATCTTTATGAGTGGGAGAAACAGAGCGCCACGTTTGGACATTTCGTTAAGCCTGAAGAGTTACTGAATTTAGCCGAAGCTAAGAAAAGGGGATTGGACCTAGCTAGACGTCCAACAGGAGGGGGAATTGTCTTTCACTTGTGGGATCTGGCCTTTTCAGTCCTCGTGCCAGCAAAATCAAAGTTGTTTTCAACTAACACGTTAGATAATTATAATTTGGTCAATCAGGTCGTTAAGGATGTCGTTAAAGAATTTATTGACATTTCTGATGAGATAAGCCTGACTCCGGATGACGCGCCTTTTCAGGATCAGACATGCACCCGCTTTTGCATGGCGCGGCCGACCAAGTACGATGTGATGCTGCAGGGCAAGAAAATCGCCGGAGCTGCCCAGCGGAAGACTAAAGATGGGTTTTTACATCAGGGAACCATTGCGCTGCTTCTCCCTGATCCAGAATTATTAGGCGCTGTGCTTCCGTCTGTGGCAGTGGGAGAGGCGATGATGCAAACGACTTTTGCTCTTCTATCTGATCCGAAAGAGTTGAAAGAGGGGCGCAGAGAACTTTGTGAACACTTAAAGAGACAGTTTATAAAATTATGAGTAATCAAGAGAAAAAGTCAGCGATCAATCCGAAACGACATGAAAACTACCCAGAGTGGTACCAAGAAGTCATGAAAGCAGCTGACCTTGCGGAACACTCTGCCGTCCGCGGCTGCATGGTGATCAAGCCTTGGGGATATTCGATCTGGGAGAACATGCAAAGAGTTCTCGATCACAAGTTCAAAGAGACCGGTCATCAAAACGCCTACTTCCCGCTGTTTATTCCACTCAGCTATCTGCAAAAAGAAGCCGAGCATGTCGAGGGTTTTGCTAAAGAATGCGCTGTTGTGACCCATCACCGGTTAGAAATCAAAGATGGCAAACTAGTTCCTGCAGGCCCTTTAGATGAGCCGCTCATTGTCCGTCCGACTTCTGAAACAATTATCGGAGAGTCATTCTCCAGATGGATCACTTCATATCGCGATCTTCCTCTCTTGATCAATCAATGGTGCAACGTCGTGCGCTGGGAGATGAGAACGCGGTTATTTTTGAGAACGACAGAGTTCCTATGGCAAGAAGGCCATACTGCCCATGCAACAGCTGAAGAAGCATTAGAAGAGACAATGAGAATGCTCAACGTCTATGAAGAGTTTGCAAGAAAAACACTTGCGATCCCTGTGATCCGCGGTGAAAAAACTCCTTCGGAGAGATTCCCAGGTGCAGTTTCTACCTACTGCATAGAAGGGATGATGCAAGACAGAAAAGCCCTCCAAATGGGAACATCTCACTTCTTAGGACAAAACTTTGCCAAGTCCTCCGAAATTAAGTTTCAAGACCAGAGTGGTGAAATGGCTTATGCCTGGACAACCTCTTGGGGCGTGACAACACGGATGATCGGAGCATTAGTCATGACCCATAGCGATGATGATGGGCTGGTGCTTCCTCCAAAGATTGCTTCTGCGCATATCGTGATTATTCCAATTATTCACAAAGAAGAGACGCGTGCTGAAGTCATGGGCTGCTGCCATAGTTTAGCAGGTGAGCTGCGCCATGTGCTTTTTGATGGGAAACCTTTAGTTGTGATCGTTGATGAGAAGGATATCCGCAGCGGAGAAAAGACATGGGGCTGGATCAAGAAGGGCGTTCCTGTCCGGATCGAAGTCGGACCTCGTGATATCGCTAATGATTCCTTTCCAGTTGCTCGCCGTGACAAGCCGCATAAAGAGACAACACCGCTCTCTCGCGGACATTTGGTCGCTCGTATGGGTGACATTTTGGAAGATATCCAAAACAGCCTCTACCAAAAAGCACTCACATATCGCCAGGCGCATACCAAAAAGATCGATACGAAAGAAGACTTCTACGCTTACTTTACACCCGCGAATAAAGATCAGCCAGAAATTCATGGCGGCTTTGCTTCAGCGCACTGGTGTGGAGATCCTGCCGTTGAAGAACAAATTAAAAACGATTTAAGCGTGACGATCCGCTGTATCCCGATCGATGGCGAAGTCGAAGAGGGCATTTGCCCCTTCACAGGTAAAAAAAGCGCCCAACGTGTAATTTATGCAAAATCTTACTAAAGGTCTTCTATGATGAATTTTCTGCGCAAGCATCAAAAGAAAATGTTAATGATCGTCACAGTGATGATCATTGCTTCGTTCACTTTCTTTGGAACCTCTGGGACGTTAGACAGCCGGGATATTCCCGATAAAAAAATTGCAGTCGCTCTCGATGGATCTCCGATTATGGAACGAGAATTGCTGGCGATGGTCCGATTTATGACCATGGGTACCAATGAAATGCTGAAAAATGACCTGATGTCGACGGGCCTGACGACGATTTTAGCCGAACGTTATTTTGATGAGCTCAAAGGCGATTTTGAAGAAAAACTCGACAAAGCAAGACGTTTTACTTCCTATGCTCATCCTCAAGCTCCTTTTTTAAGCGCTGAGCAGGCCTGGAACATGTATGCTCCGCAAATCCCTTATCATCTTGCGGCTGTGCAAAAAGGAGATCTCTCCCCGAAGACATTTGCCGCCTATTCAGATCTCTATATCGATCAAGTTGCTTTTCCTCCTGAACTCTTGCGCCGTATTTTGCTCATGCAGCAGCAGCATTTTACTTGGATTTCTCCAGATAGAGACCTTTACGATCCAAGGCATTTGGCTTTATTTGGCCATCAGTCTTTTGAAGAGTGGTTCGGGCCCAAGTTTACAGAGGTTTTAGGAAAATTTCTTTTTAATGCAGCTGCGATCGCTGAAAAGAAGGGATATAAAGTCTCTATCGATGAAGCACGTGCAAATCTACTTCAAACCTGCCTGCAGACACTTCGAGCTGTTCCATCCAAGGACCAAGCAACATTTGCTGATGCTAGCGAGCTCTTAAGACAACAAATTCAAATGTCGGGCATTGATGAGTCCCAAGCGGTAAAAGTCTGGAGAAAAGTCATGCTCGTGCACCGTCTTTTCAATGAAGTTGGACAAGGAATTTTTGTCGATCCGCTCAGCTACCAGCAGTTTGCTGCTTTTGCAGAAGAGAGTGCGACTGTCGAAGTCTATCAGCTGCCCGATGTTTTAAGGCTCAACGATTTCAGATCGCTTCTTAAACTCCAATACTACATCGAAGCTGTATCTCCTAAAACGAAGAAGCTTGCTGATCTTCCTCGTCAATTTCTATCTCCCGAAGAAGTCGAGAAAAAAGTTCCAGAACTCGTTGTCAGCCGCTATGAGCTCGAAGTTGCCAAAGCAACCAAAGAA
>CAZFXE010000034.1:0-13820 GCA_964522945.1 uncultured bacterium | reverse complement strand
AGGATTTAGAAGAATATCGTAAGCACAAGTATTCCCGTACGAAATCAATGTTCGCTGGGGAATTACTGTTTGATAACAATAAAGGTTACTTTTCTGTTAATCAAGCTGCTCAAATGTTGGGCGTGCCTGCACAGAAAATCTATTACGCGACTCGCGTTGGCTTGTTAAAAGCTACACGTAAAGGCGCTGCATGGGTTATTCATTCGAACGAAATCAAGTCTTATCAGGAGAACTACCTGAGTAAGAAAACCGTTCAGTCTCAAGTCAGCTAATGACTTAGAGCTGAAAGCCTACCCGGCTTTGAAGGGGCAATGCCTAAAAAACTAGGATTAGGCATTGCCTCTTTTTTTTGTCTATGTGGTTTTCGAAAATATCTGAAAGTCTTTAATCTGCAGCTGAATGCTCGATTTGTTCAGGAAGGTATTGATATGAGGAGTAAACGCTAGATGTAGCGCCAGGCTCTTCTTCATAAGCTCTGTCCTGCGGTCTGCCATGCCAAATGCAATTCCTTCTAGCATACGACCATTTTCTTCTAAGTAGAACTTCAAATGAGACTTGCCAACGACTTTGGGGGGCCAAGTCTGGTTCACATCGCAATAGAAAATAGGAGCTGGATTTCCGTTGCCGAACGGCTCAATGAGATTGAGCGATTCCATGAAGTCGAAGGTGAGGTCTTCAAAGCAGATCTTCGCATCAACATGGAGTTTTGGCCGGATATCCTGGTCTTTGAGCTGTTCATTGACAGCGTGGATGAACTTCTCTTTAAATTTCTCAATATTTTCTTCTTTGATCATCAACCCGGCTGCATAGTCATGTCCGCCGAAATTGAGAAGTAAATGGGAGTTGTTTTTTAGGGTAGGAAGAAGAGGGAATTCTGAGATGGTGCGCATCGATCCTTTTCCGATTCCATCGTCGATGGCGATGATGAGAGTAGGCCGATTATAGAGCTTTGCAATCCGGGCTGTAATAATGGGGATGATGCCGGGGTGCCATTTTTCAGAAAAGAGAACGATGGCTTTTTCCTTGAAGATACCGGGATGATGCATGATGAAATGATCAATATCATCGGAATCTTTTCTCTCAATTTTTTGCCTTTCTTGATTGTGCTGTTCAAGCTCTTTTGCAAGGGCCTCGGCATGAGCTGAATCGCGGCAGAGCAAGAGTTGGACGCCTTTATTTGGATCGGCAATGCGTCCTAAACTGTTGAGGCGGGGAGCGACTTTTGAAGCGATATCAAGAGGAGTAATTTCGCTGAGCTTCACTTCAGATAAAATGCATAGTTTGGCAAGGCCGATCCGTTTTGTTTTACGCAGTTGTCTAAGGCCATAGCGGACGAGGATGCGGTTTTCTCCACGAAGCGTTGCCATGTCAGCAACGGTACCTAGTGCAACAAGATCAAGATACCTTTTTAAATCGATTTTTCCGGCGCTGAGTTTGCCATCTTCGACAAGCTGGTTGGAAATGGCATGGGCAAATTTAAATGCAACGCCGACACCTGTGATATCTCGATTGGGATAGATGCTGCTCACGAGTTTGGGATTGAGTGTGGCCACGCAGTGTGGAAGGCGGGCTGTCGGTTCATGGTGGTCTGTGACGATGACATCGATTTTTCTTCGAACGGCTTCTTCAATTTCAGTGGCAGATGTAATGCCGCAATCGACAGTGATTAGGAGAGTGCATTCATTTTTAGTCGCATAATCGACGGCATCGAGCATAAGGCTTTTATTAAGCGCAATCCGGTTTGAGATGTAGGCAAGAGCATTTCCGCCAAGATAGGTGAAGAATTCTGTGAGGAGTGCAGCGCCGGTGATGCCATCGACATCATTATCGCCATAAATAAGGATTTTTTCTTTGTTGTGCAGCGCTTTTAAAACGCGGGCAACGGCGACATCCATATCGAGAAATAGATCGGGATCATGGAGGTCGGGAAGTTTGGCATAGAGGAAATCATGGATTTCTTCGAGGGTTTCGAAACTGCGGGAGGCCAAGACCTGAGCGGTCACCGGATGAATGTTGAATTCATCGATGATTTGCTTTGTCCACGAAGGATCCTGCTCTGGAAAAATCCAGATAGGCCCTTCGTGAGAGTGATGTCTATTGCTCATGTAGTTCGACTCGCTGCTGTTTTTGCATCTCGCGATTATGGAAATACTGCATCAGCGGAGCTGCGATAAAGAGCGAGGACAATGTTCCGAAGATGACGCCGATTGCCATGACGAGAGCAAACCCAAAAATAGTGCTTCCACCTAAAACGATCAAGGGAATAAGCACTAAAAGTGTAATCCCGGAGGTCATTAATGTTCGGCTTAGCGTCACATTTAACGCATGGTTAATCACTTCGGTCAGATTATTTTTTCGCATCAACCTGGCATCTTCACGGATCCTGTCAAACACGATGATCGTGTCATTTAATGAGTAGCCGACGATCGTCATCAAAGCTGCAATGATATGCAGATCGATCTGGATCGGGACTCCTAAAAGATGCAAGATTCCAACAACTCCAACGCAGAAAATGAGGTCATGGATAAGGCATAGAGTTGCGGAGATCGCGTATTTAAATTCAAACCTGATGGTGATGTAGACCAAAATGCAAAGGAGTGCAATGCAGAGTCCAATGCTCGCATGTATTCTCATTGTATCTGACATCTGTCCGCTGATTGCAGTCCAGTTTTGATCTAAGTCTTGGAGCACAGTCGGTGCAAGTTGGATCTGAGAGCTTTGCAAAGCGCTGACAATCCACAAGATTTTAGGATTGCTTTCGAAAGGATATGTGACTTCAGATGCATCGGTTGAGACCGGCATGCCAGCAAAAGGACGTCCTTGCTGTTCTAAGCTGCTGCTTAAGAAAATACGGACGTTGTTTGAAGGATGGAGCTCGCGGATCTGGAACTCTTGCGCTGTGAGGCCTTGTTTTGTCAAAGCTTTTTCAACTTCGGCACGGTAATCGTTTTTAGCTGATGCTGGAAGTTCTACTGTCAGTGCATAACCGCCGGTAAAGTCCATTCCGAGGATGGTCTGGCGCTGCGTAATGAGGAGATAAGATCCAATCAAGATCACAATCGCCGAAACGATCACAGTCGGTTTAGTGAACTTCATGAAGTTGAAATGGGCTCCTTTGATGAAGTTTGCCATTTTCAATTCACGGTGTTTTGGATTTTGAACCCACCATGTGAAGAAGAACCGTGTTGCAAAGAGAGCGGTAAATAAAGAAGAGATAATACCGATGATCAAAGTCACGGCAAATCCTCGGATTGGCCCCGCATCAAAGTGCATTAAGATCAGGGCTGCAATCAGCGTGGTGATGTTAGAATCGATAATCGCTGAAAAAGCTTTGCGGTAGCCGGCATGGACTGCGGCTGCGATGCGTCCGGTGATTGCAAATTCTTCACGGATCCTTTCAAAGACCAAGACGTTGGCATCGACTGCCATTGCAACGGTCAATATAACGCCTGCAATTCCAGCTAGCGTCAAGGTAGCTCCGAGATTTTGCAGTGCCGCCCACATGATGAGCAGGTTGAAGATCACGGCAACAGAGGCAACGAAGCCTCCAAAGCGGTAGTATCCAATCATCGTGATGATCGCCAAAACTAAAGCACAAACGGTCGCAACGATGCCATGGAGTCTTTCTTGTCCGCCAAGTTCTGGGCTGACGTTCTTTTCAGAGAGGATGCGAGGCGTAAAGCTTAGGGATCCAGCTTTTAAGTCAGCTTCGAGCTTGTTGATTTCTCGTTGAGTAAAGCTTCCAGTAATCGAAGCACTGTCTCGTAAAGCAGACTCGAGTGCTGGAGCGGTAATTACAGAGCCGTTGAGGATCACAGCCATGCGCCAGCCGCGGCCATTTGAATACGCTTCAAGCGGCGTACCAGCGATTTTTTCTTTAGAGTACTGCGCTGTCCATGCTTGGAGGTCGTCGCGCGGGCTGATCTTAATGCCGTCTTTAGATGAGTGGGAACCTTGGACGCCAAAAGCCAAATAATTCCCTTTGGAAGGATCATATGAGCCGCGGACGTTTTCAAGATTTGCACCTTCTAGGGCGTAGTTGCGGAAGACCACCAAAAGCGGATGCGTCTGTCCGTACCAATCCGTAAAATCATCTCCTCTGTACATAGAAACTTTTGAGAAGGTTTCATCGAGGCCTGCGTTAGAGGTCATCTCCTGAGGATGAGCAAGTCTAAGGCCGTTTTCATAGAGGATTTTAGCAGCTTGGCTGCGAGGCTGCACTGCATCAGGGTTGATGGATTCACCGTAGAGATGGCGCCAGGCGATCGCATTGATTTCTTCAACATCTTTTCTATTTGTAACAACGGCTTCATTCCAGATGTCTTGCAAGAATCTGTGTGTTGCTTCTGCCAGAGTTTGACTTGTCATGAATTTTTCATTCACGATATGAAAATACATGGAAGAGGCTTTCACGAGATCGGAAGCAGACAGCGATTGCGAACCTGGGAAGTCCAGCGCAATGGTATTTCCTTCTTGACGGATGGTGACTTCAGAGACGCCCATTTTGTTAACACGGTTATACAACTCGTTGATCCCTTGGCGGATGTCGGCTTCGTTTTGCACAACGTGGTTATTGTTGTCTCGAAGCTCAATTTGAACCGTCTTACCGCCGGAGAGGTCAAGGCCCCAACGGATGACTTTTCTCTCGTCGCCGCGGAAATATTTTACGCAGCTGAGCTTGAAGTTATTCCAAAGAACATTAGAAGTCGGGGCCGGAACATCATACTTCGATGTGCCTCTGAGATCAACTTGAGCTGCACGATAGTCATCGCGCCATTTGAGAAGATTTTCATGGAGGCTGTTGTCGATTTTATTCTCGGTGAGGATCCGCTGTTCGGTATTTGAAAACTCTAAAAGGGCATATCTTTTGGTTCCATGCACAGTGAAATCTTCACGGGTTGCTTTGAGAATATCTTGGAAATAATCTTCGTGTTCAAAGACAACGTCGGATTTGAACTCAGTAGCAATCGGGTAAGCTCCGCCGGAATAGCCATTGAAACCATTTTTTTGGAGCATGGAGCGGAGTTCATTGAAATCATGGATGAACTGTTTTGCAGCATCGGAGTCTTGGTTTTCATAACGGTTTAAAATTTTATCGACGCCTTTTGCGACGATGTAGATAGAATTCATTTTAAAGCCTTTCGGAGGCATTTTGCTTTGCATCGAAGGTGCGAACACAACAAGGCCCAATTTCTTCTGGTCTGCAGGCAGAGATTGATACGTCTCATAGTCCCAAATAGGGAAGACAGAACGCTGCAGATCGGGATGCTGAGGTATCCAGTTGGTGGCGATCGCTGTCCGCATCATTTCGGCTTCGGCTTTAGCAATATTATAGAGCCGCATAGCTACAAAGGTCTTGCTGTCGGATAGCTCGCTCATTTGGATTTCAAAACGATCGAGATAAGGTTTAATTTTTTCACCGGCTTGGCGAGATAAGGAAGCAATGTCATTATAGATGAGCTGATCGAGTTGCTCGCTGGGTGCTCCTGCCATCAGATTGTCTTTCACTTGCTGCACATCGGCATAGAGGTTTAGAACAATCTTTTCGCTGTCCCAATCGACAGTCAGCGATTCAATGAAGGGATGATGGCCAGACAGGCTGATGATCTGTTGGTTGGAAGAGATTTGCGATTCGTTTAAAGAGGCCTTCATCGTTGTGAAGTTAAGAGGGGTCTTGCCTGAAGAAAAAGCTGTAATATGTTTTTTGACAATAGCCGCGGAATTGATCAAAAGATTTTCACGGTTATTGAGCCATTCAAGCCTTTGCTGTTTCACGGTCTCAAGATACTTTCCTTCTCCGATAAGACTATCTTTTTCTTGAGAGAGCGCAATCCTTTCTAGACGGACTTGATCTTTGACCCTTTCAAGGGCGCCGATCCATTGCTCAATAAATTGACGTTGGTTTGCAACTTCGATTTGAGAAAAAGAGGCAAAATATCTTTTTGCAACGGGCGAGTTTTCATCAAAAACTTTTGTGAAGTTCAAAATATTTTGCGACAGCATGAAGAGAAGATCTTGCGCTGAACTGTCTTGTAAATGGCTGATCGATGTTTGGACAAGCGAAGCATTTTCTGAAGTGCCGCCTGCGCTGGTGCCTAAAAATACCAGTCGATCATCGACAATGGCGCGATAGAAGTCGGTAGGGTTGCCACTGGCATCGCGTTTAGATCCGAATTGGAAATAATTTTGGATGGTTTTGGTATCGAGATGGACAGGGATGCGGCGTTGAACAACAACGGTTTTGCTGGTGAGATCTCGGTCATAAACATCGAGTTGTGCCGGTACGAACCCGATCAGGCTGCCAGCGCGCGGAAGATAATTTCTAAATTTTTGTGCTTCAGCTCGGTCCTGAAATTTAACTTGGACAAATTGGGGGTTGGAGGCGTCGAGTGCAATGGATAACGGTTTGAGTTTTAAAAGATTGCAGAACGATTCAAGCCAGGAAAGAGACTCGCTTTCCAAGGAATTGACGCGGACAGCAATATCCGTCTCAATTTTTTCAGCCCGTTTTTGATCGATCGAAGATTTGAGGGGTTTGGCGTAAAAGAAAACGGTCGGCAAGATGTTGTAAACAGTCAAAAAAATGACGGCGGCAATCAAAAAAAGCTGCCACCTTTTGGGTTTTTCCATAGAGCAATCCTTTCAATATAAATTAAACCCTGAAGAATACTCGGTTCTCTTTGATTCTGTCCAGTCAAGACTACATAATAAGGTGCGTCAGCTCAAAATTTTAATCCACGGCAGTGCCGGGTTATCAATAGAAAATTAAACCGAACATCAAAGTCGTTCCTTCCAAATAAACTCATTGCTATAATCGCTAGCTATCTTTGCAGGCTAAGGCGAGAATACTAGCCTTATTTTTGAAAGACACGCGCACAAAATTTTTTTTAGCGGACCGAGAACCAACCAGTTAAAGGAAAATATGGAGACTCTTCCAGTAGAGCAAGAAGAACTTAAATTAGATCCCCACCGTATTCCAAATCACGTGGCGATCATCATGGATGGCAATCGGCGCTGGGCCAAAAGAAAGGGCGTGCCTGCTGTGGTCGGTCATTGGAACGGGGCGGAAGCTCTTTCGAAGACTGTTGAAAATGCAGCCTCCTTGGGAGTCAAGGTTATGACGGTTTATGCCTTTTCAACGGAGAATTGGAATCGGCCGAATGATGAGGTCGACTCTCTGATGCGGCTTTTTCAAATGTACCTTAATGGCAACAAAGACCGGATGATCCGCGAAGGGGTTAGGCTTGCGACAATTGGCGACATCCGTAGGCTTTCGCCTGAGGTCAAACAAACCCTAGCAGATGTCAAAAAAGCCACTGCAGGGGGCGATCGGATTGATCTTGTGCTCGCTGTTAATTATGGAGCCCGCGATAATATTCGAAGAGCGACAACGAGCATTATCGAAGATTGCTTAAGCGGAAGGGTGAACAAAGAAGATATTTCAGAAGCGTTAATCTCTCGCTATTTAGACACAGCTCCTTGGGGAGATCCTCAGCTCGTGATCCGGACAAGCGGAGAGCACAGGCTAAGTAACTTTTTACTTTGGGAGATTTCTTACGCTGAGGTATATATCACCGAAACTTTGTGGCCAGACTTCAATGAAAAGGAATTAATTAAGGCTGTTGCTGAATACCAGAAACGAGAGAGGCGTGCAGGATGCTAAAATTTAATCGAAAAAATGAGTTTTATAACCGTTTGTGGGTCTCGGCAATTGCGATCTCAATCGTTGGCTTTTTAGTTGCGTTTGCTTACCACCCATGGGCTAATGTCCTTCTGATTTTGACGATTGGTGTTTTGACAGGCGTGGGCGTTTGGGAATATGCGCAGATGGCTAAATCCAAAGGCATTAACCCTTCGACCAATCTGATGATCGGTGTAGCTGTGCTGGAAGTTTTGGCCTTCTACATCTCCCTTGCATATCCTCAATGGTCAAACTTAGCCCTCATGATCATCGTCCTAGGGTTTGTTTCATTTTTTCTTGTCCGTTTTAGCCATTCTGAAAATGCACTCCTCAATGTCGCCGTTGAGTTTTTTGGCGTTTGTTACTTGGCGATTCCTTTTAGTTTTATTTTAGCCATTCTTTATCCCCGTCCTGAACTTGCAGACGGGAGATGGTGGCTTGTCTATCTCATTGCTGTTACAAAGATCACCGATGTCGGGGGATATTTTATCGGGAAACTTTTTGGCAGGCACCCGTTAGCGCCTCATTTGAGTCCTAAAAAGACAGTGGAAGGCGCCATTGGGGGTTTTTGCTCTGCTGTGGCATTAAGCATCCTTTTCTGCAGCATAGGGCGTACGGTAGGCTGGGAGCTCTCTTTCTGGCATGCAGCTTGGCTCGGGATGGTCATTGGCATTTTAGGACAGATTGGAGATCTGGCAGAGTCGCTTTTAAAAAGGGACGCAGCTGTTAAAGACAGCAATAGAATCCCCGGCATCGGAGGCGTCTTGGATCTTTTAGATTCTGTTCTATTTACCTCACCTGTCGTTTACTTCTTCATACGATCGCTATGATTATCACAATAGACGGTCCTGCAGGCACAGGTAAAACAACAATCGCGGGGAAAGTCGCTGAGCGTTTGGGGCTCCCGTATTTCGATACAGGAGCGATGTACCGTGCTGTTGCTTTTATGATCTTGCATGACAAGATTCCACTCTCAGATGAGAAAAGAATTTCAGAAATGTTAGAAGATTTCGACTTTGAAATCCGCGACCAAGGATCTGAAACACGGTATCTTGCCAATGGACGTGACGTGACAGATGTCATTCGATCACAAGCTGTGACAAATATTGTTTCTCCCGTGTCAGCTCTGCATGTTGTCCGAGAAGCCTTATGGGCAATCCAACGAAAATTTGCACGAAAACGCGGCGGAGTTTTTGAAGGGCGCGATATGGGCTCTGTCGTTTTCCCTAAAGCGCCGATTAAAATCTTTCTCTCTGCTCGCCCAGAAGTCCGTGCTGAAAGGCGCCTTACAGAACTCAAAGAAAAAAGACCCGATGAAGTCCGCAATACGAATCATCAGCAGATGCTCGATGAGATCATGAAGCGTGATCAGATCGATTCTTCACGCGCCTTAGCTCCGCTCATATGTCCTACCGATGCGTACGTCATTGACACTTCCAATATCTCCATCGATGAAGTTGTCGAAAGGGTCATCGAATACAAAGAGAAAAAAAACACACGACCTTCATGGATGCAGACCAAGAGCGTGACTTTTCTCTATCGCCTTGTCATTTTGTTTGCTTGGCTAGTCGGAAAGATCTTCTATCGTTTAAGAGTCTACGGTCATGAGCACTATTATCCTCGCGGCGCAATATTAGCATCCAACCATACTTCCTTTTTAGACCCGCCGATTATTTCAGCCTGCTGGCCGGAAGAAGTCCATTTCCTTGCACGTCAAACTCTTTTTAATAACCCGCTTTTTGGCGCTTTGATCAGCAATCTCAATACCCATCCCGTTAGTGGTGAGCCCGGAGATATAGGTGTCATGAAAACGATTCTTTCACTTTTGGAACAAGGAAAGAAAGTTGTCTTATTCCCTGAAGGGACGAGATCAAAAAATGGAGAACTACAGCATTTCAAGCCCGGCATCAGCATGCTGGTTGCACGTTCAAAATCTGCTCTTATTCCTGTATATATTGATGGAGCTTACAAAGCGTGGAGCCGCACCCGTAAGTTTCCTCGTCTTTTCGGGAAGGTGACATGCATTTTCGGGACTCCAATTACCTGGGAGTCTTTTTCGCATCTCGAAAAGAAAGAAGCGCAAAAGCAAATCACTGAAAAATTACACGCTGACATTTTAGGTCTTAAAAAATGGTTCGAGGATGGAGCTCATGGCGTTCCTCCTTAAAGCATTCCTTCTTACAGCACCGCTACTCGTTGCTCTGGACAAACCTGCGTATCATATCGAAGTCGATCTCGAACGTGAGCAAGTCGATGTCATCATCGAAGGTCTGCGTGATTTCAACAATCCCTATTTTGGAAATCAGAAAAGCATCCATTTTGCCGTTTATCTCAAAAATGAAAAAAATGAAGTTGTTGGAGGAGTGCTTGCATGGATGCGCCCAGGGATCAAGCTTCTTTATATCGATTCTATCTGGATTTCTGATCCTATGAGAAAGAAAGGTTATGGAAAAAAGCTGATGCTTGCTGCTGAAGCTGAAGGGAAAAAAAACGGCTGCACCCATTCCCAGGTCGATACTTTATCTTTTCAAGCAGAGCCCTTCTATCAGAAGCTCGGCTACAAACGGATTGGCATTGTTCCTAAGCTCTACGGTGAGCACGATGCGATTTTCATGAGAAAGAACTTAGTTGAGTAATGTGTACCACGAAGCATATTCTAATTGGACCAAGGCGCTCGTGATCGCTTGCTTGCTATAGGTTTTTCTATCGAGCCTTCCATTGGTTAGAATGCCGACGAGTCCTTCTTGAGAACCAATTGAGCTATTTGTCGTAATTCCGCTTTGCAAACACGCATCGCAAAGAGCCATTTTCTTATCTTTGACCATAGACAAAATTAAAGGAGGGAGTTCAAAACCTGTAGAAAGACCGACATAGTAGTCCGTTCCATTGTAGATGGAGCAAACGGTCACATGGAGAAAACCGGTTTTTGCTCCCGGTGCTTCGATCAGACCGCTTTCAATTCCAAATCCATAAGAACACGAATCGCAGGCTGTAAAACTATTCTTGGCCCGGTTTTTTGCTCCCAGAATGGTTTCTTCAATTGAGAGCGGCTGATGGGAAACTTCCGAAGGAACAGTGAAAGGAATTATTTTGACGGCATCTGCAAAAATGGGATACCCCTTAAGGGCTTCTTCAAGAGCCTGAACTTTAGCACTATTTTTGGTTCCAATCGCAATTATCATAACACCCATTGTAACAGATTAGGTTTTTCTGTAAGTCTCAAGGCGGCTAGACCAGCCTTTAAGCCATTTTTCTTCATTAACTCCACAGCCGCGAAATGAAACTGAATTATTTTTGATATAAATCGTCTAACGCAGCTTTCACCAGCTCAAATAAATCATTAGTGAAAAAGACTTCATAATGTTTGATAGATGTTTCTAGAATAGCACTAAATTCTGGAGTTGAATAATCTTTCCTGAGAGTTTGAGCAAATTCCTGGTAAAGTTTCTCAATCAGTTTTCGTGCTATCCGGCGAGTTGAGTCTAGCTCTTCCCAGGTCTTAGCAGCATTTGGAACTTCATTAATAGCTTTGACTTTCATGTCTTTTAAGCTCTCTTTGAGCGCAGATCCAAAAAAAACTGATTGGTCGAATAAATCGTACTTTTTTGGCTCATGGGAGAAACCACTCGTAGCAATTATACTCATATTTTTACCCCTCCCTCCTTTATCTTACCAATTGTAACTCCACCGCTACTATAGTATAACATTCCAGATTTTTGATAAAGAACTGGGATATCAGCATTCACGAGATCAACTGTTGCAAGTTTCTCTAATTCAATAGGTTCAATGGAAATGTTATACTCTTTACCTAAGCTTTCATAAAGTAACGAAGCAATTTTTACACCTCCCCATGGGGTTGTGCTCATATTCCCCAAGACATAAGTTGTAATAGGGACTACTCTAAAAAGCCGATCTATTTGTTCATTTTTAAACTGAGTTATCAAACACTGCTCCTCAGTACTAAATGGTAGGGGTTCTGGATCCGTATTTTTACCATAAAGTCCTGTAACATGCCCATATTTGATAACCTCCATATCAATCGGGACCCATTCTGTGTGATTTCTTAAAATTATATTCTCAGGATGAAGATCGGTAATGCCTATTGCTTGACAAACTGATTCTAGACGAACAAAATTGCTCTTAGCTTGATTATAAAATTCCGTATCTCTCATGGCTTCCAGCTCTACTATTGCATCATCCTGTAAATGTCCACCACCATCGGCTCGTGTAATAAATTCCCAAAAACTGCCTTCGTTTCCCAAGTTAATAATCTTGAAGAGGGGCAAATTTGCTACAGACTCTTCTTTCTTTAAATTAAGATTCTTAAAGAGCTCTAGGATCGCAACTTCTGTCTCGGCATTTCTAGGTTTGTAAATAATTTTTCTCAATAACTTTTCGTTTCGATCAAATAGACTTACCTCAACAGCTGATTGACCTCGATTATGGGTTTCTTCACCAAGAGGTTTTAAATAAAACGTTAAATCACTTGGATCGAGCTCAATATTTTCACAAAACTCTTTAACAATCAGAGCCTTATTCAAGCTAAGAACTTTTATAGTATTGCTTAGGAACATGGATACGTTTCGAAGATGATTAATTAGACGTACTCGCCTAAATTCAATTTCTTTGTCGAAATCATCAAATCGAAGAGAAATGATAGCACTGAACTTAACAGTCAAATGAGAGATTGATTCAGGATGCCCTAGAAAATTGTTTACATCGATAAGAAGATCCTTTTCCAGGTTTTTAATGCTTTTTGTTGCCTCATATAGTTCTTTTTCCTTTTCCTTGATTTTATTTTTATGAATCGCATATTCCGCTGATTGTCGGTCAAGGTCATCGCCGATAAGGTCTAATGATTCAATTTCTGTAGATAAGGTTCTGGCATTTTTGTATAGATAAACAATCTCATTCACGATCTTGTCAATAAAACCATATTGGTCTTGGCTGTTACAAACACCTTGGGTTGGAACAATGCCAGTAGAACCTATTTCAGACCCTATTGAGCCTGAATAAATTTTAGATGATTGAGAATCAGTTTTGTCTATGCTGGAATTTTTCGGTTCAGGACTAGGAAAAGTCGGCAATTCTTTCTTGTTTGGATCATTGATTGATGGCGTTGTCATAATTTTATCCCCATTCGATTACTTTTGAATTTCCATAAGGTCTAAGCGAAATATGTGTCAATAGATCAAGTGCCATAGGTCGAGAGAACGTCCCAGATCTAGTTGAAATTGACCTTTAAAAAACGTAGCTCCATTCGCCAACCGTGGCTGTCGAATTTTGAAAAAATAACAGGAGCCACAAGCCATATAGAAGAATTAGATTTTTCTGTAAGTCTCAAGGCGGTTAGACCAGCCTTTAAGCCATTTTTCTTCATTTCTTTCCGGTGGAGAATTCTGCACACGCTGAGCTAAGAGTTTCTTTGCAGATTTTACAAAATCGGTGACCACGTTTTTTGATGAGGCAGGAATTTCTTGCAGTACTTGCAGAAGGCCCCAGCCTTGTCCTTTATAGGTCTCGGAGGCGGATGTTCCTTCTCCTTTGAAATTCACATAGTCAAGCAGCGCATAGAGTCCTTGAGGATCGTTTGCAAGTTTATTGAACGTCGCTGTGACTTTTTCTTTTTCTGCTGGAGAGAGTTTTTCAATCATCTGAGGAAGCGCTTTTTCCAGACGATTGGCAATGAAGATGGCTTGGAGATGTCTTGTGTCGTAGAGAAATTGCCGGAGTTCTTTCATCTTGGGGCTGTTGATATCAGCATAAAACTCATTGCGACAGGTCCAAGGACAAGCATCGGTTGTTTGGAGCCACGCAGGAATGTTAATTTTTTGAGTTTTGAGAAAAGCTAAAAGAGGTGGGAATCCTTCGACGAAGCGGTCTCTTTTCCCTGCAGGATACCAGATGAAGTGGCCGATGCCAAGAGATGGGAAGTTTTCGTTCTTTCCCCAATGGGTCAGGCCTTCAAGAGTGCCTCCGCATTCGTTTTTCCAGATCTTTACCCCAATCTGCTCAGCGACTTGAGGAGAGACGGAAACCGCAAAGGCATTCCCGATCAATAGCGCAAGTAATACTAATTTCTTCATTGCGGCCAAGAGGACTTGAACCTCCACCGAGTTGCCCCGACTAGAACCTGAAT
>CAZFXE010000033.1:4801-14230 GCA_964522945.1 uncultured bacterium | reverse complement strand
TGCAGACAAGAAATTCATCCCTACAATCTTGGAATCACTCCAAACGGCTCTGAGAAATGAAAGCTGTGATGTGGGCTCAGCTGCCGCATGCGCCCTCGGAGAGGTAGCAGCCTATGCGAACAAGGAATCCATCCCTGCAATCTTGGAATCACTCCATACGGCTCAAAAAGACGAGACTATGTCTGTGCGCGATGATGTTGTAGAAGTTCTCAATTATGTAGACACAAAATTGCTCCTGCCTATTTTCACCTCCCCTTCCTCAGCTTACCCCGCTTTCAAACCTTTCATTTTTGAGCCTTTCATCAGCCAGTGTATTCCTCTTTATTTTACAGAAAGCGGTACCGACTGTTACATTCAGACAAATGAAACTGACAAGCACTCATTCGAAATAACGGAGAGAGCCTCCATTATTCGGCTTTGTCGTAAGAAAGGAAGGCGGTGGAAAAGCTGGTAGGTTAATTAGATTTTCTTTGGCTTTTGAGAAGTGTCGGAAATGTTCGTATCCACAGATACAAACTCTTTATCGGTTTCGTACATTTTGATGTTGTGGATGTGATTAAACTCTAGATCATAGGCCAGGCACACGGGAGTGCGGGAAAAGTATTCGTTAATTTTTCTAGCGCCATTTTTGGAAACAACCATCGCATATGCTCCATGTCGATAGCAGGTGCGAACGAGATTAGCTTCTGGAAGGGCCTTCTTCGGGTTTTTAATAATCTGCGACATTTTTGAATGTAACCGGTCCTCAGGCGGACGGCCGCCTAAATTTTTTGCCAAATTCCAATCATCTAGAAATAAAATATCCCATTCAGGGTCCAGTACTGAAATCTTTTCTAGATGGCCGCTTAAATCTTTCATGTCAGAAATAAAATTAACGTCGTCCTCTAAGATCAAGATGCGATCAAAATTCCTATTTTCAGCGTCTTTAAGAATTGAAAGGTGGCTGAGCAAACATCCGACCTGCCCCCTGTTCAAATGTGCCTTATACGGTTTTTGGATCGCTTTGATTTGTTCGCGGGCGATTTCTTTCCAGCCGTTAGTGGCTGAAACACGATTTGCCTTCAGTCCCTGGTCGGATAAACGCTGCTCCATCGTCTGCCATTTAGCTTTTCGAACATCCAGGTTGATGCAATAGATGCAGTCGATCCCAGAAATGCCTGTCTGTTGAGGTTTGATTTCGAGGGGCTTGAGGAGGCTAAGCAAAACAGTTTTTTGAGAATAACTGGGTCGATTTAAAAAAAATAGATACGCGGGAGTTAGAACTACAAAAAGTGCAATCCAATATCGAAGCTTCATACCCCTCTATTGTACAAATTCAGGCAATTGAGAAAAACAATTATCTAGAACCCAACTCTTGCTGGCCAAAATAGATCGAAAGCGTACCCCCAAGAACGATACAAAAGATCCCAATACATCCCAAGAAATTGGGCAGCTCATGCCAAAAGAGGAAATCGGCTAGTAATCCGGAAGAGACGATCACAACCGACAAAATCGGGGAAATGAGTCGAACAGGTGCTTTAGCATAACAAAGGGTGCTAAATAGCTGATAAAGCGCTCCGCAAAGCCCCACTCCAAAGAGAAGCATAAAGATATCGGAAGAAATTGATTGCCATTGGAAAGGCAAAGCTACTGCTGTTACCAATGTGTTGAAGACAAAATAATAAAACAGGATCTGTAATGTAGATACTGTTTTTGTCAGGTGGCGGATCATGACGATAGCGATTGCTCCGAAAATTCCCGAGGCGAGCGCAATCAGAGAATACGGCTGCAACACGTGGATATCGGGCTGCAGCACAAAAAGCACACCGATAAATCCGACAATGATTCCGAGCCAAACTTTGCGCGATGTCCTGACTTGAGAATGGATCAAGGCAACGATGGGGACAAACAGCGGGAAGGTATTATTCAAGACGATTGTGTTTGTCAACGAGATGAAACGAAGAGCGTAAAAAAAGCAGGCAAAAGAAAGCAGCGAAAAACAGCTGCGCCAGAGTAGTTTTTTTGGATGTGCGACTTTCAAAGCAGCGTGCGGATGTTTGATGATCCAGGGAAGTAAAATAATCAGGCTGATCGCAAATCGTGCAAAAAGTACCGTATCCGTTGAGGCCCTGTCGCCAATAAGTTTACCAAACAAGCTCATTATAGAAAAACTGAGGGCCGCAATGACCGCGTAAAGAATGCTGGTCGGAAGATGTTGTTTATGTTGGGAATCTGACATTAGGTTTTATCTGAAAGAGCCTCGATGCCGGGCAGTTTACCCAGTTCGAGATACTCTAAGGAGGCTCCTCCCCCTGTTGAGACGTGTTTAAATTTAGCGCTTAGGCCCAGCAGATTGATTGCATGAGCGGAATCGCCGCCGCCGACAATCGTCGTTGCTTTCAGGTCAGCGATTGTTTTTGCCATCACTTGAGTTCCATTTGCAAAATGGGCAAATTCGAAAACTCCTACAGGACCATTCCAAAATAAAGTTGCGGCTTTCTGAAAATCTTCCGACCAAGCTTGTATCGTTTCGGGGCCGATGTCCATTCCTATCCATCCCTTTGGGATGCCCTCATGAGCCTGCACTGTTTTGAATGTTGCATCATTCCGAAATCCATCAGCGATCACGATATCTACCGGAAAATTGAGCGGGATTTTTTTTGCCTGACACTCTTTCATGAGATTTTCAGCTTCCAACAGAGAAGTTTCTTCGAAAATCGAATCACCAATCTCGATTCCTTTGGCCTTCATGAATGTGAAAGCCATGCCGCCGCCGACATAGAGGGCATCGACTTTTTTCATCAGCGATTTTAAAATCCCGATCTTGGAAGAGATTTTGGCTCCACCGATTAAAACGAAGAAGGGATGCTGAGGATTTGTCAGCAGAGGCTCTAAATGCTGGATTTCTTTTTGCATTAGCAGGCCCATGGCTGCTTTCGCAGGAAAGTATTGAGCAATCACAGCTGTCGAAGAGTGTTTGCGGTGTGCTGTACCAAACGCGTCATTGACGTAGAAATCTCCGAATTTCGAGAGCTCTTTAGCAAAGTTGGGATCTAAAGAGGGATCTTCTTCTGAAGGATAAAACCTCAGGTTTTCCAAGAGCAGCACTTGCCCTCCCTTTAAATCCTGGACCATTTTTTCCACGTCTTTTCCAATGCAGTCGGTCGCAAATAAAACAGGTGCTGAAATAAGCTGAGAGAGTTTTTTTGCGCAGATGCCAAGAGAATACTGCACGTCTTTTTTAGATTTAGGCCGGCCTAAATGGCTCATAAGAATGACAGCAGCACCTTGCTGCAGGGCATGTTGAATAGTCGGGATAGATTCCTTAATTCGCGTGTCATCCGCAATGGTTCCATCTTTATTGAGAGGAACATTGAAGTCGACGCGAATGAGAACTTTTTTCCCCGCGAGCACAAGGTCCTGAATAGTTAGCTTCATTTATACCCAAGTAAACTAAAAAATCGACTTTTGGGCTAGCGTGAAAGCTTCCGCGGAGCGACGATCGCAAAAGGTATTAAAACGACGCGCGAGAATTCCCATCCCCTTTAAGGGATTGGGAGTGTCATCTAAAAACTATAATTGTGAAAATGGATTTGTTGCTTCGAGGAAACGATCGCCTTTTTTTCTCTTCTGCAATTCTGTTCTGACAGAGAAAAGAAGATCTTGGTCGAAATCGGCATGAGCTGCCCATTGAAGATATTCCATGGAGATCTCGTTGAAAGGACGTCCTTTGTATTTTCCAAGAGGCATCGTTTTGAGAAGGATCGGTTTTTTTAATCGTTCGAGGAGCTGCTCGGTTGTTTTAAAACTTTGGACTAAATATTTGAAGACGCTGATGTTGACGATCACATCACTCATTGCGCGGTGAGCGCCTTCAGGCTCAATGTTGAAATGCTCGCGTAGCATTTCAAGCGAATTTGTCGGACTTTCTCCATAAAGGCGGGCCAGCCTCAACGTGTCAATCGTCGGAGCTGAATCAAAAGAAGAGGGAAACTGGCATCTTTTGGCAGATTCGTTCAAGAAATTTAAATCGAGCTTGATCCCATGCCCCATTACGATATGGTTGTCGATCATTTTGGAGATTTGGGGAAGCACTTCTAAAATTTTGGGCTTTCCTTTGACCATATCTTGAGAAATATGGTGAATGGCCATGGAAGATTCTGAGATTTGGCATTCAGGATCGACTAGAGTTTCAAAACGTTCTAAGATTTCTGTGAATGTGAATTTGATCACAGCGATTTCAATGATCCGATCGTTTCTCGCATCAAGGCCCGTGGTCTCGCAGTCGAGACAAATGAAAACGTCTTTATTTAGTAAGCCCATGCAATAGTTTGTTAATGGTTGTGATTAGGTTTTGGCGGCAACGAGGATCTTTGATTGAGTAGGAGAGAGTATGTTCGACTGGTAAGAGGTGCAAGGCTTTTTCCAGGTTGATTTTTCTCTCGCGCTCATCGAGTGTATCGGATTTAGTGAATATGAGCAAAACAGGTTTTTTATGATGCTCGGCCCACTGCAGGATTGCAATATCTTCTTTTGTCGGCTGCCTGCGGCTGTCGATGAGTAAAATGATCATCGATAACGATGCTCTTTTTTGAAAATACTGGTCGATAGCACCGCTCCAGAGCATCTGCATATCCTGTGATCTAGATGCATAGCCATAGCCTGGCAAATCGACGACGATCAGTTGGTTGTCGACATTAAAATAGTTAATCGTTTGAGTCTTGCCGGGTTTTGCAGAGACTTTTGCGAGCTTTTTTCGATGGAGCAAATGGTTAATCAGCGAGGATTTGCCGACATTCGAGCGTCCAACGAGGGCAACTTCGGGCAGGACTTTTTTGTCCTTGTCATAGAAAGGAGGGATCTCATCGAGAGTGGAAAGGAGGAATCGGGCTTCAGTAAAAGAGCATTTTTTCATGATTCGATTTTAATCAGGCGGTTATCTAGGCCTTGATGCTCCAATGTAACCCGGATGGTTCCGGCAGGAAGTTTGGTTTCAATTTTTTCGGCCCACTCCAGGCAACAGATGCCTTCGGCATTCAGGTATTCAGAAAATCCAGCGCCTTCAAACTGTTCTGCAGCTTTAAGCCTGTAGAGATCAAAATGATAAACCGGAATTTTTCCTTCGTAAATATTCAGGTAATTGAAGGTTGGGCTGGTAATTTCAGAGGGACTGCAGCCTGTGAGAGCGCTGATCAGCCCTTTTAGAAAAGTCGTTTTGCCAGCGCCTAAGTCGCCGAAGAATGCAATCGTTTCATTTCCGCGAAGAGACGCTGCAAAATGAGCTCCTGCAGCTTGGGTCTCTTCACTGGAATGAGTCTTAATCATTTTCACTGGCATCTTCGAGCCACTGATCCATGTAAGGAGCAAGCTCACCGATTTTAGATGCCGCTTCAACGAACGATGAGATTTTGCTTTCATCAAGCTGAGCTTGGATAAAAGCTAAGAAATGTTCTTCGATCTGGTAGCGGTTTTGGTTAGGAACTTCCACAAGCTCCAAAGGCTTGAGTTGGTTCTTGATAAAATCTTCGATCACAGCTTGCTTAGAGTTGAAAAGCTTGCCTGTGACTACAGAAGAGAAAACGATCTTGGTGATCGGCTCTTTCCGTTTCACGATGTAGTTTTTAATGACTTCTGGATCTTCTGAGACGAAAAATCTCTTCACTCGAAGTCCGCCGGCTCTTTCAGTATTCTCAGGGCATTTGGAGACCCAGTCATAAATGGCATCTTGCGGATTAGGATGGGTATTGTCCCCGAAGACTTTTCCGGTGAAAGGACAGATATAAATTTTTTGAGTTTGGTCGTTGACACTCTGCTGGCCGACCTGGATCTTGATCTCGGTCTCTCTCCAGAGTTTACCTTCTTTCTCAAGTCGCTGAACCAGATCGTCTTGGCTCTGGTAGATCGTCTTCTCACGAGCAAAAAGGACCGGTTTGATATTAAATTTTTTCTCTAAAAAATAGAGGTAAGTTGTAATCAGATCAGCTTTTTTGATCTTCTTTAGAAATTTTAAAACTTCGTCTTTCAGATTATCAGAGATGACAACATTTGCCATGTATTTATCCGTAATTAAGATTTGAGGGTTTAGCGTAGCTTAAAAAGAGTTATTGTTCAATAGAGAAGAAAGTTGGGCTGGCTTGAGAGCGGTCAAAAATCAAATTAAAGCTTTACGTAAGATCGTACTATTTCCTTTAATCCCAAAATCTTAGGTTGTTTTAGTTTCTTTTTTATGGTATCCTTAGCTCCTCTAAATAAGGATTTACCTGTATGAAGCGCACCGTTGATGAATCTCTTGTTCTTAAAGAAATCTCTGTCGAAGGGTACGAAAAAGTCGTCGTTATCAATGACGACCGGTCTGGCCTGAAAGCCATCATCTGTGTTCATAATTCGACGCTAGGACCCACTTTAGGAGGGACGCGCATCTATCCCTATCCAACTTTTGAAGCAGCACTAACCGATGTGAAGCGGCTTGCGCGCGGGATGACCTACAAATCAGCTATGGCAGAAACGGGCCTTGGCGGTGCAAAAAGCGTCATCATCTGCAATCCTAAGAATAAAACTAAAGAAATGTTGATGGCTTTTGCTGAAGCATTGAACCGTCTTGAAGGTCTCTATACATGCGCAGAAGATTCAGGCTGTTCAGTTGCCGATGTGGGCTTCATTGCTCATCACACACCTTACGTCGTGGGCCTTTCTCACGAAAAGAGTAGCGGCAATCCCTCTCCTTTCACCGCTTGGGGCACATTCCGAGGAATTCAAGCCGTTCTCCAGATGCTCGATGGATCGACCTCTGTTGAAGGAAAGACTATTGCCATCCAAGGATTAGGAAGTGTTGGATCAATTCTCGCTGAGCTTCTCTTTTGGCATGGTGCAAAACTCATCGTCAGCGATATTGACTGGGAAAAAACTCAAGCCATGGCTAAAAAATACCACGCCATTGCCTGTCCTTCAGAAGATATCCTCTCAGAACAATGCGATGTCTTAGCTCCATGTGCGATGGGAGGCATCATCAATCCTGAGACAATTCCACAGCTCCGCTGCCGTGCGATTGCCGGCTGCGCTAACAACCAGCTGCTCTCCGATCAAGATGCCGACGAGTTAAAACGCCGCGGCATTCTTTATGCTCCGGACTTTGTTATCAATGCCGGCGGACTGATCAATGTCAGCTCTGAAATCGAAGAAGAAGGCTACAATCCTCTCGCTTCAAGAAAGAAAGTCGACCAACTCTATGATCAATTGATCCGCCTCTTCGAGATTTCTGAGCAAAACAACTGCTCAACGCAACATGCAGCGGTTTCTCTTGCTGAGTATCGAATTAAATACGGCGTCAGCAAACGTCGTACCCCACCCCGCTACCACCATTACGAATCCCACCGTAAGGGGTAAAAATGGATACGCTTATCCATATTCTTCAAAGCCAAGCTTCGAAAGCTTTGAAGGACGCAGTAGGGCAGGATGTATCACCTGAAATCACTCCATCGACTCAGCCGCAATTTGGCCACTATCAGTGTAATAACGCGCTCAAATTAGCCAAAGAGCTCAAAAAAAATCCCCGTGAAGTTGCTCAAAAGGTCATCGATGCCTGGAAACCCGATCCAGCCATGATCTCGAAAATGGAGATCGCAGGGCCTGGATTCATCAACATTTTTTTAACCACCGAATTTCTCTCCAGCGAGATCAATAAAGTTCTCCACGATGTACGACTCGGTGTCCCTTCTCCTCACCCAAAGGAGCGGATCATCGTTGAGTTTTCTTCTCCCAATATTGCAAAAGAACTCCATGTCGGCCATCTCCGCTCCACGATTATCGGCGACTGTCTTGCTCGTGTATTTGAGTTTTTAGGCCACGACGTTCTTCGTCTCAACCATATCGGAGACTGGGGCACGCAGTTTGGGATGCTGATCACCTACATGCGTGAGCATGTCCCAGAGGTTCTAGAGGGGAAAAAACAGACCGATCTCGTTTCACTCATGCAGTGGTATCGAGCTTCTAAAAAGTGTTTTGACGAAGATCCTGAATTCAAAAAAAGATCTCAACTTCAGGTCGTCAAACTCCAAGGCGGGGATGAAGTTTCTCTAGCTGCCTGGACCATGATCTGCGATATCTCTCGGAAAGCGTTCCAAGAGATCTATCAACTGCTCGATGTTAAAATCACAGAACGGGGAGAATCGTTTTACAATCCTTTCCTTGCGAGTACAGTTGCAGATCTTGAAAAACGTGGGATGGTCACCATTTCAGATGGGGCTAAGTGCATTTACTTAGAAGGCTTTGTAGGACGCGATGACACTCCTCTTCCGATGATCATTCAAAAATCCGACGGCGGCTATAACTACGATACGACTGATATGGCCGCCATCCGGCATCGGATCGAAGTCGAAAAAGCTGACCGGATTATCATAGTGACCGATGCAGGCCAGAGTCTTCACTTTCAAATGGTTTTCAAAGCCGCTGAAAAAGCCGGCTATCTCGATCGTAAAACAGTCAGAGTTGATCATGTTCCCTTCGGCGTGGTCTTAGGAGCTGATGGTACGAAATTCAAAACCCGTTCCGGCGACACTGAAAAGCTGGCTGATCTTTTATATGAAGCCGTTAAGCAAGCCAAAGTCATCTTGCATGAAAGACTGCCTGAGCTCTCAGAAAAAGATTTAACCCATACTGCAGAAGTGCTCGGCATCGATGCTGTCAAATACGCTGATCTCTCTTCACATCGGATCAAAGACTATATGTTTAGTTATGAGAGAATGCTCCGTTTTGAAGGCAACACCGCAGCATTCTTACTCTATGCCTACGTCCGTATCCAAAGTATCAAGCGAAAAGTCGGAAAAGAGATTGCTTCTCTGAGCAGTCAGATTGTTCTTGAGCATCCGTCAGAAATTGATCTCGCTCTTCACTTAAGACAATTTGGAGAAACCCTCGAATCTGTCGCAGAAGAGCTCCTTCCGAACCGCCTTGCAGAATATCTCTATACACTCGCTGAAAAATTCCATGCTTTTTTTCGCGACTGCCGTGTTGAAGGAACTCCTGAAGAAGACAGCCGGCTGCTCCTTTGCGAAGCTGCCGGCCTTGTCCTTCATCAGGGATTGCGGATCTTAGGTCTCAAGACTCTCGATAAGATGTGATTAGCTAGAAGTCAAAGCGCACAGTAGCTGTCAGTCCATACATGTTCAAGTTATTGCTCGGGTTGGTTGCAAGCACGGTTCCAAATAGCTGCTGATTGACCCAATATTGTCCCTCGGCACCTACAGCAATGTTAAAATAGTACCGCTCATCGTTGTAACAAATTCCCCAATCTAACCCGAGAAAAACCTCTACAACAGGAGCAAGGATTTCATGCTTGACTGAGGGTTTCACGATGGTTGATGTTGGGGTAGGCGTAGTAACTGTGATAAAGAGTTTATTTTTGACTTGTTCCAGAAGGAGAGAACCTGCGAAATTGGCAACAAACCCAAGGTT
>CAZFXE010000033.1:0-4701 GCA_964522945.1 uncultured bacterium | reverse complement strand
GGGCGAAGGGCCAGATATCTGCCGACCAAGAAGATTTTCCCCAATTCCCAATCAATGCTATTGAACAGTGTTTTCCAACGATTATTAACTACGCCTGAATGGTCAACATTATTTCCGCCAAGTGTTGGCGAGACTAGCAAGTTGATGAGACTTTCAGTCGATGAAGTGAAGGTTTTCGATGTATGAGACCGAATTCTTGTCCAATTGAGGAAGGTATCCCAGGTATCTCTTTTGAAATTATAGCCCGCTCCTAGCTTGAACCCCGGGGAGAATTCGAAGCTAGGGTCTTTAATTTTGGCAATAAGTGGAACACCAGTTGTGCTTATCGGTAACGAGCTTACATCGATGACCGTGTCCAATACGTCAAACTTGGTTTTCCAATAGATAAACGAGCCCGCGAAATAAGGTCCTTCAGAACTACGGCATCTGGCCTGGGGACTTGCTTTGGGTTGTTGCACAGCTTGCTTTGATCTGCGCGAAGGAACAGGGGTGATTGCAATTTGTTGCCCAGCTCGCTTTGATCTGCGCGCAGGAGCGGGGGTGATTGCAATTGGAGAAAGTGAAGTTGGCGATTGAATAATTGCGTTTTGTTCATCCACGTTTGCCGATGGACCTCTCGCGGCAATGCCATGGGAGCTGTCAGTGGATGTCGAGCTGTTCTCCGCGTTTTTATTTTCCACGGCGAACATACTTGCACAAGATAGAACAAATGGAACGATAGCAATTGGAAATCTCATTTTATTGCACCCCTTATTTATCTTCCTTCTATTAATATGTTAGATTTTTGTCAAAGAAATTGGTTATGAGGTTTTTTCTTGCTGGTCTGATGCGTATTTGATTAGTGATATCGTCAGGCTTTCCAAAAGTAAGGTAAGAAAAACCAGATCCTTCAATACATCGGATCAAATTTGAAGGAACCCCTGAACAAAACAGCCGGCAGCTCCTTTGCGAAGCTGCCGGCCTTGTCCTTCATCAGGGATTTAAGATGCGATTAGTTAGAAGTCAAAGCGCATAGTAGCTGTCAGTCCATACATGTTCAAGTTATTGCTTGGGTTGGTTGCAAGCACGGTTCCAAATAGCTGCTGACTGGCCCAATATTGTCCCTCGACACCTACAGCAAGATTAAAATAGTACCGCTCTTCATTGTAACAAGTCCCCCAATCTAACCCGAGAAAAACCTCTACAACAGGAGCAAGGACTTGATGCTTGATTATGGCTTTCACGACGGATGTTACTGGGGCAGGCGTAGTAGCTCTGACAAAGAGTTTACTTTTGACTTGTTCCAGAAGGAGAGAACCTGCGAAATTGGCAACAAACCCAAGGTTACAATCAGAAAGTATCCAGCGTGTATTGATCCCTAAGCGCGGGCCGACTCCCCAGTTGCGATTGGTTAATTTTTCATTTACAGTACGGTCGTTGGTTGAAGCTTGCTGATTGACTTTTAGAGAGGTATGCAGCCATCCGCCTTTTACTCCGGCAAAAGGGCGAAGGGCCAGATATCTGCCGACCAAGAAGATTTTCCCCAATTCCCAATCAAGGCTATTGAACAGTGTTTTCCAGCGATTATTAATTCCGGCTGAATGTTCAACAGTGTTCCCGCCAAGTGTTGGCGAGACTAGCAAGTTGATGAGACCAAAAGCCGATGAAGAGAAGTTTTTCGATGTATGAGACCGAATTCTTGTCCAATTGAAGAAGGTATCCCAGGTATCTCTTTTGAAATTATAGCCCGCTCCAAGCTTGAACCCCGGGGAGTATTCGAAATTAGGGTCTTTAATTTTGGCAATAAGTGGAACACCAGTTGTGCTTACCTGTACCGAGCTTGTATCGATGATCGTGTCCAACACGTCAAACTGGGTTTTCCAATAGATAAACGAGCCCGCGAAATAAAATCCTTCAGAGTTAAGGCATCTGGCCCGGGGACTTGCTTTGGGTTGTTGCACAGCTTGCTTTGATCTGCGCGAAGGAACAGGGGTGATTGCAATTGGAGAAAGTGAAGTTGGCGATTGAGCAATCGCGGCAATGCCATGGGAGTTGTTCTCCGCGTTTGCGCTTTTATTTTCCTCGGCGAACATGCTTGCACAAGATAGAACAAATGGAACGATAGCAATTGAAAATCTCATTTGATTGGACTCCTTTTTTTTTGCAACCAGCTTATTAAATATTTTAGATTATTGTCAAAGAAATTGGTTACGAGGTTTTTTTTCTTGTTGGTCTGATGTGTATTTGATTAGTGATATCGTCAGGCTTTCCAAAAGTAAGGTAAGAAAAACCAGATCCTTCAATTTTTACCACTGCAAGATCAACTGCATAAAGAATCAAAGCTTTCAAGCAAGCCTGTCTTGGAAGGCTCTCCTGCTTCTTCTTTCACATATTTAGGAACGGCATAACCAGACATCAGTCCAGTTAGCTCAGCGATGAGAGCTCGTCCTTCTTCTTCAGAAACTTCAAAGTGAGCAGCGCCTTGGACGCGGTCGAGTTGATGTAGGTAGTACGGCAAGATGCCGTTTGCAGCGAGTTTTTCACAGAGCGCTTTCATCGTTGTGACATTGTCATTGATCCCGCGGAGCAACACGGTTTGATTAAGAACTGGAATTCCCAGCTTCTGGATTTTTTTCAAAGCAGAGAGTACTTGAGCATCGAGCTCTGAAGCGTGATTGGTGTGAATGACGAAGAACACCTGAAGTCGGATTTGTTCTAGAAGGGACAAAAACTCTTCATCGATCCGTTCAGGGATGCCAATTGGAAATCGTGTATGGAACCGGAGTCTTTCTAAATGGGGGATTACATCTAATTTTCTGATAAGGTTTGTCAGTGTTTCATTGGAAAGAGAAAGAGGGTCTCCGCCGCTGAGGATGATTTCGGTTAACGTGGGATCTTGCCGGATGAGCTCAATTTCTTGTGCAAAGGTCTTGTCTTGGGTTTCATAATCGTAGTTCTGACGGAAGCAAAATCGGCAATTCATCGCGCAACTGCTGGTGCAGACTAACAGCGCGCGGCCTTGGTATTTTTTTAACAGCTTGCTCGACTGTCTTGCTTCTAGGTCGCCGACTGGGTCGGCATTAAAACCTGGCACGGACTCTTTTTCTTTATTAATCGGAAGAAACTGGAGCAAGATCGGATCATTCCAGGCATTCTTTTTGATTTTCTGTGCAAGACGAAGCGGAAGATTCAAGGGGAACTTGGAGTCTTTTAAGATGGCAGGGAAATGTGCAGGGTCAAGCTGAAGAAATTCAGTCAGTTTCTTCCAGCAAGTAAAGTTTTGACGTTGAACTTGTCTCCATGCAACCATAGCCCTTCTATTTTAGGGGGCCCGATGATTTTGGTGTAGAGGCAATTGTCACTATAGATAAAAACCTTTTTAAACAGCGATGATGGCGCCTTTCTTCTGGTGCACTTCATCGCGTGAGACGTCGGCACCGATCGAAACGAGCTTATCAACCAGATTTTCATACCCTCTATCTAAGAAGTGGGCGCCCGAGATCAGACTGGTGTCAGGGGCCATCAGAGCGGCGATCACATAAGCAAAGCCGGCTCGTAAGTCAGGGATGGTGATGTCTTTGGAAATAAGCGGGGTAGGGCCTTTCACAACGATGCTGTGGCAGTAGTTTTGTGATTTAAAACGGCAAGGAACGCTGCCTAGGCAATGGGTGAAGTGTTGGATATCAGCGCCCATCTCTCTTAGAGTTTCGGTATAACCGAAACGGTTTTCATAAACCGTTTCATGGACAATGGAGTGGCCTTCAGCTTGGGTTAAGAGTGCGACAAACGGCTGCTGCCAATCGGTGAGAAATCCAGGGTGGACATCGGTTTCTAGAAGAATTCCCCCTTTTAAAGGGCCGCGGTAGAAAAATTCGATGCCGTTATTGCGGACATTGAAGCCGGCGCCGATTTCACGGAGCTTATTAAGGAAGGTGATCATATGGTTGTGCTGAGCGCCTTCGACGAAGACTTTCCCATGGGTGGCGATCGCTGCCATGCCGAGTGAGGCCGCTTCAATTCTGTCTGTCATAACGTGATGCTCTACTTCGTAGAAATCTTGAGCAGGCAGGATGCGGATGGTGCGGTCGACATCGACAACAATGCCGACGCCGAGTTTTTGTAAGAAAAGAACGAGGTCGATGATTTCTGGTTCGATCGCAGCATTTTTAATGACGGTAGCGCCTTTTGCTCGGCAAGAAGCTAAGATGGTATTTTCAGTTGCACCGACAGAAGGAAATGGAAGATCAATGAGTGTTCCGCGAAGACCGTTATGGGCTCTTGCGAAGTAGGCGCCTTCTTTTTTCATCGGACGAAATTCTATGGATGCTCCGAGTTTTTCCATGGAAGTGATATGGAAATCAATCGGCCGTGGACCGATTTTACAGCCGCCGGCAGTTGGAACAATGATATCTTCGTCGGTTCTTCCAAGCAGGGCGCCGATCATCAAAATCGGGATGCGGTTAGAGCCGGAAAATCTTTGCGGAATGTAGGTAGACGTGAGCTCTTTCGTAACGATTTCAATGACGCCTTCGCTTTTATTCCAATGAACAGTGCTTCCAATTTCACGGCAGAGATCAACGGTGATCTCGACGTCGAGGATATTGGGAACATTGAAGAAAACGCAACGCTTGTCCGAAAGAAGAGACGCAACAAGAAGTTTTGTGACAGCGTTCTTTGCACCCGCAGCTTTGACACTGCCTTGAAGAGGATTTCCGCCTTTAA
>CAZFXE010000032.1:0-14264 GCA_964522945.1 uncultured bacterium | reverse complement strand
GCCAATGGCAACCTCACCTATGGCCAAGAGATCTTTGATACTCTGCAGATCAATGGGACTGTCGCTTTAAATGGAACGATGATTCTCCAAAGGCTCCAAGTCAACGGCAGCGTCGCTGCAACAAACGCTCAGATCGGAGAGCTGCACGTCAATGGACTAGCAGCGCTGTCTCATTGCACTGTGAAAGATAAATGCACCGTCACAGGATCGCTTAAAGGTTCGTTTTCGACTTTTGAGAAAGCCATTGCGTTGGCTTCGGATAATTCGTCTTTTGACGTCTGCACTATCTCTTCGATCCAAGTGCTGAAAACAAAAGACAATGTGACGCAAACAATTGAGCTCAAAGGAAAGACTGAGTTGGCAGGGCTGATTTCTTTTGAATCGGGAAATGGCCAAGTGATCGCCTCTAAGGAGTGTCCCATCAAAGAAGCGCAAGTCATCGGTGGAAAGCTAATTAAGCGGTGAGTAAATGCGTGGGATCCTTTCGTTGAGAAGACATAGGATCTCATACGGAATTGAGTCGCAGAAATCGGCGACTTCTTTTAGCGTAATCTCTTCGTTTCCCTGCTTGCCAATGAGCACGACTTCATCTCCAACAAAAACTTCCCTGTCTCCCACATCGACCATGAACTGGTCCATGCAGATGGTTCCGCAGATGGGAAACCTTTGTCCTCGGATCAACACAGAGCCTCGATTCGAAAGGCAGCGTCGGTATCCGTCGCCATATCCGACGGGAATTGTCACAATGCGGGTCTGTTTCTGGGTAACATAAGAATGGCCGTAGCTGATCCCTTCTCCAGGTTTGACAACTTTAAAATACGAAACTTTTGCCTTGAGAGAAAAACACGGTCTGATTTCCTGAAGAGATGCAGGACAGCTCTCTGGCAAATAGCCAAATGTGAGCAAAGAAGGCCGAACCATATCGAGATGGGCCTCAGGAAAATACGCAGTTGCTCCAGAATTTGCCAAATGCCGTACCAAGGGAATGTCTTTGAAATCTTTGACTAACTCTTGAAAATCTTGAATCTGTTTTAAGGCTAAAAGATCTTGCGGGCTGTCGGCAGTTGCCAAATGAGAATAAATCCCAACAACATCTAGATTTTCTAAACTCTGCAGATACGGCAAAAGCGTCCTTGCCGTTTCAGGTCTGACACCAGTCCGCTGCATGCCTGTATCGACTTCCAAATGGACGCGGCACTTGCGGCCTTTAGATTTTTCAGCGACTAATTCTGCTTTGTATTTAGAACTGATCGTAAATTCAAGATTGTGGTCGATCAAATCGTTGATTTGATCTTCATGGAAGGCTCCGAAGACAAGAATCGGGAGTTTTACGCCGGCGTGTCGCAGCCTAATCCCCTCTTGCAAATGAGCCACGCCCAAATAATCAATCCCGGCTTCTTCTGCAGCTTTTCCTATATCGCAAAGTCCATGTCCATACGCGTTGGCTTTGACAGGAAGGCAGAATAGACTTCTGCCGATGTGCTGGCGAACAATCGAAATGTTCTTTCTAAATTGCGCGAGATCGATCTCAATCCAAGCAGGATGTGGAATCATAAATGCACCAATCCTTGGCAGTTAAGAAATGCCGATTCAAGATTAAGCTTTTTCAATGACGCAATGGTTTTGTCTGTCAGCAATGGACAGCCCTCTAAAGTTAAAAACCGTATTGGAAGGTTTGATAAATAAGAAATTCCTTCATCGGTTAGCTGCGGAGCATCTAAAATCCATAACAACTCCAAGGGATGCGCATACAAAGCCTCTAACGTTCGATCTGACAGGTTTTTACAGCCTTGCAATACTAAATGCCCCAAATGTGGATTATTCCTTAAAACACCGATTAAAGCATCTTCTGAGATGTTGTCTGCCTGCAAAATTTTCAGGCGGACTAAATGGCGGCACCTACTCAACGCTTGTATTCCTCGATCGGTCAGATTTATTCCCAGCAAAGATAAGACGGATAGGTTAGGACAACCGCTCACTAATTTCTCAAGGGCCAGATCCGAGATTGCCGCGTCGGAGATGTGCAATGTGCGGAGCCTTTCTCTTGAAGCCTGAAATTCAAAAGTCACATCGGTGACGCCTTTGAGGTTGAGCTCTTCTAAATGCTCGCACTTCGATAAAACGGCAGACACTCCTGCATCTGTAATCAGCAGACAGTCGCGCAAGTTGAGTTTTTCCATTTTCGGAGCGTCCAAAGCTAGCTTGATTAACTCTTCATCGGTGATCATCGCTCCTGAAAAATCAAAATTAACGGCTGAAGGCTGACTGCTTTCTTCCTTTGCAGGAATAATTTTTTGATTCCGATGCAGGCCGTAGATGTATTGGAAATATTCTTGAGTTGCTTTTTGAAGGGCCCCAGCAACTTCAGGAAATGCTGCAGCTTGATTGTTCTTTTCTTTAGGATCAGAAGTAACATCGTAGAGCTCGCCTTCTTGCGTTAGAAGATTTTCAATCCATTTCCAGGGTCCTTTCCGGCAGCCTAGAAATCCTTCCGAGTAAGGATTGTGCAGCATTGCCTCTCGATCAGGTGTTTTCCGGACTAAAGACGTTCCGCATCCATGCTGAACTCCTTGTAGATGCAACAGATCCATCAGAGTCGGAAGAAGATCGATATGGCTTCCAATATCTTCAATTGTTTTAGGCTCAGAGATCCGGCCGTCTGCCACAATGAGCAGTGGAACTCTCACGTTTTCTTCGTAGAGAAAGCGTGAATAATAAAAGTTGCCATGGTGCTGGCCTAGAGGCTGGCTGTGATCTCCAACAATCACGAGCACGGTATTTTTGCTGAGATTTTTTTCTCTGAGCTGCTGGATCAAAAGACCTAGACAATGATCGGAATAGTGCATCGTTTGCAAAAATCTTTGATGGGAAAGGTTCAGCGTAGAGTCAAAAACAGGAGAAACATGATGCTCGGGAGGGATCCACGGGTGGTGGTTGGAGATTGTAAACAGCGTCATGAAGGCAGGCTTCTTTTGTTTTTCCAGCCAATCGACAGTATAGCGCACGAGGCATTCATCGTGGGCTCCCCAGCTTGTAGACGTATTGGGAGAGTCTTCGATTTCTTTTTGATCTGCGAGCAAATCAAAATGATTTTTTAAAAACTCCCTTTGCTTGTCGAAGCTTAAAGAGCCGTTATGAAAAAAAGCCGTTGAGTATCCAGCTTGCTTCATCAGCTGAGGCAGTCCGGCATAAGGGACATTGACGTAAGGGCCGAGGCCCTTGGCTGTATCCCCTCCAGCAATGCCAAAAAGTCCTGCAACCATTGCCCGGTAGGTAAATGTGCCATTGGAATAGAAGTTTGAAAATAAAATCCCTTCTTGAGAAAGCTGATCAAAATTAGGCGTCGCTTTCTTCTCATAGCCGACCGCATGAGAAGAAAAGGATTCTAAAAAAAGCACGATCACATGCGGTTTTTCGTCTGGAGCAATTTTGAGATCAAACTGCTTTCCCCCCTCGAAACCTTTCGTTAACCGCCATAACGGATAATTTTCATCTAAAAGGTGAAACGATTCGAGTGGAAACTTTAGAGAAGCTGCGGCTCTTGGCTTTTCTTTCCTCTGAAAAATTTTCATCTGTAGCTGGAAAAAGAAGTTATCGACACCGTAGCGAATTTTCTTGGGAAGTCGTTGTGTTAGCAAAAAAGCAAGGGCTCCGACTATTAGAACACTGGCTCCCTCCAAAAGAGAAAAGGCTGCATTAAAATGACGGTAAACCGTTAAGTACCCAATGGTATGCAGAGCCAAGATGGCAAAAGCTCCACTGATCAACTTTTTAAGCCCCAGTTCTTTTGCGGAAGAATAAAAAGAGCCTGCATGCTGAAGATGAATAAGATAAGAAAATCTTAATTTGAGCTGCATCTGGTTAAAAAGAGCACTATCTAGCAGCAGAACTAAATGGATCAAAAAGCCCGTGATGGCAGCGAGCTGAAGCGAGACCACGGCCAGTAAAAAAAGTTCCAGGGTAATAAAAAGATCTTCAAGAAACCCAACCCCTCGGGCATAGAGAGGAACAGGCGACTTTTTAAGCCGCAGGTATAGAGGGACGGATAGATTGAGAGTGAAAAATAATAAAAACGCCACAAGACGGAGAATAGATAAAGTCTCATTATATTGGAAACAGCAAGATCCGACACCTCAATCCATGTATATCCGCACCAATGGCGGGTACTATGCTCACGCTGGCCGAATACGATCCGTTAGTGAAAGAATTTATTTTAGTGAAGGAAGGCCACATCCAGGCTTACGTGCATGCTTTTGCAGACCCGCTGCAATGCTACTGGCATTGCAAAAAAGATTAATATCTTTCTATCAATTGAGTCATGAAAACTTAAAATTACACTGATTGCAAGTGCCTTATTTGCAGAAATTCGACATACTGATCCAGTGTCAATCAATCTAGAAAAATCAGACGCAAGAGCAGCCTCCTGGTATCGATGGCACGGCATTGTGTCTCAACCGACGTATCGCGTCATTGAATATTTCAAGCGTTACGGCAATCCTGCAGATCCAACGGTTTTTGATAACTGCTCGACAAAAGCACGGGAATACGCTTATCGCGCTTTTGGCCCCTCAGCTCTAATCGGCGCAGCCGCATTCCTCACTAAACAGGCCACGCTTCCTCAGATTGGCTTACTCGCTGTAGGACTTCTTGTTTTAGAAATCGGAAGAACAGCTCTTCATCTTTTAGGCTTTTCTACGCAGAAGAAAAATTACATCCATATCCGCGGTGAGGCTCCAGAAATCCAGAGTAAAAATCCCAAAATCATGTCGTGGAACATTTTAGGATTCCCAGCCGGCATGAACTACACCTGCGGCGGATGCATCCCTTTTAGACACCGTTTTGCAGAAATCGCAGAGCGAATCCGTAGCCAAAACGCTGACATTGTCATCCTCCAAGAGTGTTTGATGGATGCTTCCGTCCCTGAAGCTTTCGTTAATGAATTTAAAAAAGACTATGCCCATTTCTTTACCCATAACGGCCCGAACAAACTGGGACTTGAAAGCGGGCTCCTCGTCATGACTAAATATTCTGTTTCCGATTATACGTTTACTCCTTTTGACAACAACAACTGGACACTGAACCGCGGATTTGCGACTTTGACAATCCCCGCATCTAACGAACGAGCAACCTTTGCTGTCATTGGAACACATATGGAAGCTGGCTCCTCCCTTGAAGATGCCCAAAAACGGAATGAGCAGCTAGCTCAAATCCATGAACATGCAAAAACCCTCTTGGATGTCGAAAGAGTCATCCTCGCAGGCGATCTCAATATGAATGCTGCAGAGCCAGAAATCCAAAAAATTCTCGGAGAAGTCTTAGTCAATTTCCATGGATCTGGAATGGAGACATGTACGAATGAACTTAATAAGATCAGATATCCAGATGACCCTGCTCCTCTAAAAGAATGGATCGACCAAATCTCTGTCATCAAAAGAGGCCAAGCTGAAAAACCTCTTGCTGAACTCAAGGTCATTCCGGCTTATCAAAGAGTCGATGGCAAGATTAATTCTAAAGCAGCGCTTTCCGATCACAACGCTGTGGTTGTATAGCATAGAAGGGATTAAGTCGCCTGAATTTGCTACCGTTTTTGAAGAAGGTTCTCGACAAGATTTCTGAGTCCATCAAAGTTCTTCTCAGCCAGCTCGCATAAAAGCTTCACTTTTTCAGAATTGTCAGGAGAAAAGAGGATCGAATTCGTGCGCAAGTTCAACTGATCAAACAGATTTGGATCCGAATAAAGAAGAGGCTCAGCTTCTCCCATCATGGAGCAAATCGCATGGACTTTATGGGTATTGCTATTGAGAGAAATAAACGGCGTGTTGAGGCAAAAAGCAGCAATGGAGTGATGGAACCGTCCAGAAACGAGCAGTGTTGCATTGTTGATCGTATCCAGCCACTCATCCATGGAAGTGGCATCTACAAGCTCCCAGGGCGCTTCGCAATGCGTTGTTAAAAACTCGACAAAGGCTTTGTCATCTCTAGCTGGAAAAGCTTTTGCACCGATCAAGACTTTGATCTTAAATCCTGCTTTTGCAGTTTCTTCCAGATATCGACAAAGCTGCAAAGCTCCTGCTTCAGTGTAAGCAACGGAACCTGCAACTACAAGAGTCTTTTCTTTGATCTGCTTGGGATGATGATAGTGATCTCGAATATAGAGAGGCAAACAGTCAAAGCTTAAAGATGCTGCGACACCAATTTTTTCCATTTCTTTGAGACTAAAAGATTCCCTAATAGCAATAAAATCGAGCTTTGCATAGGCAGCCTTATAGATAGATTGAGCCCATGCGAGTTCCTGGAGTGCGCTGTCTTTTCCAAAATACTGCAAAAGAGTAGAAGATAACTCTGGATCGTCTTTGGGATATGCGGAATGGTTGATGATTTCGACATGCTTTCCCAAAAACACTTTAGATGCATGAGCTAAATAAAAAAGCGCACGTGGACCATCTCTAACATCATGAATCGTGCCCTCTCCGGTAATCACGATGGCATCGGCATTCTTGATAGTCTCAACTACATCTCTGTTTTTTTCACAAAAAAGCTTAAAGCATTCCGGATCATCAAACGATTCAAAAGGAGGAATCTCTTTAAAAGCACGCGTCTCATTGATAGGGAAAGAGGTAATTTCAAAGCCTAGCGACTCTATCTTCTCTTTTAAAGCAATGCTCGTCCCCGTGCATCCCCAATGGTACCATGCGAAAGTATCGTTAAATAAAACAACCTTTTGCTGACCAAAAACCGAAGAAAGCGCTACAACTGTAAGAAAAAAATAGAATCTAATGAATTTCATGGTACTATTCTAACTTTATATAAAGATACTGTCCATACGAGAACCTATCCTACGATTCTTAATAAGCCCTTTAAATACTTTCGGGTCTTAAAACCCTACAAATCTCTCTTATTTGATCCATATTCTCTTCCACTAGCTCTTTGCCGCTTTCCTGCAATATGGCTATTGTTTCAGGGTTTGTATCATCTAAATCGGGGGCATGGTTTCCAAAGCGGTATTGGAAGCGATAACTTGCACCACTGTCTAACATGTTCGCCAGTACTAAATCTTCCCAAACGGAAGGTTGAGTTGTTTCAAACCATAGAGAGGTTAGAGCTGAGCCAACGTTAGCTCTGGGTGTACGAGGGTTGTCTACACCTGTTCCTAACGACAGCATAAACAAGCTATTTACGCTATGACCCCGATCTATTGCTTCGAGAACACAAGGAATGGATGGATTATTTTGCAATACACCTCCATCCATAAATAGCTTATCATTGTACTTTAGCGGAGGAAAATAGCCTGGAGCCGCCGAGGTGACTTTTGCTATATCAGCCATGAGAAAATCGTCTTTAGCATCTGAATGAATTGAATATTTCTTAACAATTTCTGTCGACGCTATCCGCTGGGGGTCAAAGCGATTTCCTAGATCATCTAAACAATAGAAGAGGCTTTTGAGTCCCTGCTTTGTAAACAAATTGACTACTTTGGGCATGTTATGATGTGACCAGATAGGAGTAGGTTGATAACCACAAAGCACTGACCCGAAAGATATCACTCCACTAAATGCGGTCAGCGCAACACTACTCATTTTTGAAACAATAGCTTCATGAGTATTTGCTGTAATGACCATATCGGTCAATGCAGAGGACAACCTAGCATTCCCAAACCTTTCTTGAAAAAGGTCTGGTGCTATATACTTAGGGCATAGAATCGTTGCCTTAATTTTATCACCAAACTGTAAACTTGAAGTATCTTCTCGATAATCAGGGTTTTTCCTAAAGATTTGATCATGTTGTTTGGTATAAATATCTAAAAGATCTTGAGCACGGTACTCTGGTTGTCCTGATCCATCAAGACGAGGTTTTGTCAAACCCACGGTTAAAATTCCTCCCGTTGACGTTCCCCCAATCAGCTGGAATAAGCTTGCGATCGGTTCATTTGTGAACCTTTCAATTGCAACTAGTACCGTCGCTGGAATAATTCCTCGAATTCCACCCCCGTCTATAGATAAGATAGGATAAATACTACGCTGCTTGGAACGAGTTGTCTTTAACTCCGAAGGTAGAAGCGAAGTATCGTGGTTGTCTACCACATTTTGTTGATTTTCTACAAAAAGTCGGGTTAGAAATTTTTGGTTGGAAAAATTAACGCACTTTTTAAGTTCTTTCGTTAAATTAGAATCTAACTCTTTGGGCAGCTCGCAACTCATCAGATCTACCCTGCCTCGAAGAGAAAGAACATCCGAGCTTCTTCTTGTATCAATAAGGCTTTTTCTTAAGGGAATAAAATGAGAGCGGTATAACTCGACTAGACGCCGTCTGATCCTGTTAATGAGCTCTGCCATCTCCTGTGTCTGACGCATCTCAGATGACATCTGTTGAATGGTCAGTGTTAGATGCCGACTTAAACGATGTGATTCTTCGAGTGTTGTTTGAGGCTCAATAGCTTCTGCAATTGCATTGAGTATACCCCGATAAGCTGCAGCAGGATTTCCTCTTTTGCCTTGGTTGATGGAAAGACAATAGTTTTTCAACAGTCCTGTTAAATGTATTTCGAGAGCTGGAATTATGTCTTTAATGTTACTATTTTTTCTAATATCAGAAGGCATTTCGTGTTTAACTAAAGTAAAACATTGGCCAAGCAGTTCAAGTTTCGTAAATTTTACTCCCTCTAGAAGTGAAAACCTCATTAATCCAAGAACTTCCTCGTAAACAACTGTTCTTATTCCTATAGACTGATTGACATGTGAAAAGAAATTTCTCAGCAACAGCAGGCAAGCTGAGCTAGGTGAAAAGAAAAAAACCATTTCTAAAGCTTTTTTAACAGTTTCTCTTTCTTTAATCTCATCTGGAATGTTTCTGATAAGAGTCAATAAATTACAGCCCAATCCACCAAGTTCTTCCGAAGTTAATTGACCCTGGGCTGCTTCTCTTAACTGATTTAATAGCTTTGTGTATTCACTGCCACGATTTCCTCGTTTTTTATTGATTTGAGTACAATGAGCTTGTAGTGAACTTTGACCCCATGGGAACGGTGAATGATGAGAAGTAGAAGATAATTGTACACTAGTTGTAGATTCACTTAACCGGATCTGTGAAATAGACATTTTTACCTCCGTGACCAAAATCATTGGTCAGCTAGGGTACCGTGGAGATGGAATTTTTAATAGCCCTTTTTTGTCTATTTTTTTCAGGAAGATGAATGTATCCCGTTTGTCTTTTTACACTCCCAATATTCTGGAAAAAAACGCCTTTTCTCATCTTGGTAACTACACAGATGAGAAAATAAGGGGAACCATTAGCCTGTATTCTTTATCCTCTCTGCTTCCCTTATCATCACAATCAGAGAGGCCCTTGAAATCCTTGGAGGATATTCTTAGTTTTGAGTATAAACATCTCGGCCGCCTAGAAAGCAAGTGCAGCAGCATAAACAAAATGGAAGGAGTTTTTTTTCATGACAGGTCGCGTTTCTCCTATGCTACCCACTGACACCGCATTATTTCAAAACAGTCCATCAAAAGCAGAGTCGGGCATCGCTCAGCTCTTGCAGCGTCTGAGAAAAATTCAATCATTGAAAGTAGCTTACTCTTTTGCACGAGAAGCGTTACAAGAAGATACTATCTGGGGAAATGGGATCATAGGTGAAGATACAGAAGATCTGAGACCTTATCAAAGAGCAATTAGTCAAGTTGTTGAATCGACCTTGATGCATTATTGCCCAGAGATGGAATCGGTTCTTGAAATTGGAAGCGGAAGCCAATCTATTCTCGAATATCTTCCACATCTTCCTCAAAAATTTAAAAATCGCATTCACCTTTCAGACATTAGAGAAGAGCGTCTTAATCAGATTAGAGCAAAACATCCTCAAAATAATGCTAGTCTTATTGATGTTAAGAGGCTTTCTGACAACCTAGCCCAAAAATCCCATCATTGTATTGTCATGCATGATGTGCTCAATACCTTCTTCAAGAAAGAAATTGAAAAGGCCTGTGGAGAAATTCACAAAACTCTCAAGCCCGAAGGATACCTCATCCATTTTTCTACCAGAGAAGCTGTTTATATCGATACGCTTGATGAGTTTAAGAATGAGGATCTGATTTATTTTCCTTTGCTGGGAATTAATGGTCTATGGGAGGGAATGACAGTCTTTGATCTATGTGAGTTTGTGCATTTTGTGCAGGACCTTGAACCAAGAGACTCTGCTGTAAAAGAATTTTTGCTAGAATATGCTGCTCTAAACCCTTTTCAGTTGGATGTATTCTGCGCCGACTTGTGTATAGAAAATTATTCTCCTGCATTTGCAGCTTTATCCAAGTGTGTAGAGGAGTGGCATTGTCCAAGTGCCAGAAAAGTTCTTTTTGAAAACCACTTTCAGAAAAAAGTAGAACACGCTTTAAAAGATTCTGGTTTTTGCATTAAAAAATTTGAAGATGTGCCAAGTTGTTACACTGGACCTCGAGTTGAAAACCAGCATCAACTGAATTGGAAAAAACATTTATTTTCCGTTGATCGAATCAATCGTACAATGCACTACAGCGGAGTTCTTGCTCCTGGAATGATTCAAGAAAAAGCAACTGTCCATGTCATTGTGGCTCAAAAGGTGTAAGATCCGTATTTCCAGAGCTTATTAAACGAGGCGGTAAATAATTCGTCCCTTTCCCTGAAATAGCGCTTGAAATACAATTTGTTTATGCACATTTTTCATACAGAACGGCTTACGGCACGCGAATGGGAATCATCCGACCTTCCGCTTGCCCTCGAGTTGTGGGGAGATGCAGATGTTACGCAACTGATCGTTCGGCAGGGGAAACTGAACCGAGATCAGGTTGTCCAGCGTCTTCACGATGAAATTGACCGGCAAAAGATTCATGGAATTCAATACTGGCCTTTGTTTGAAACCAAATCAGGCCAATTCATCGGCTGTTGCGGTCTAAGACCCTGTACATTCACTCCTGAAGAGAAAAATCACGAACTCGGGTTTCACATCGTCAAGCGGTGTTGGGAGAAAGGGTATGCCACTGAGGCCGCCAAGGGCGTCATCAAGTATGCGCATGAGAAGCTAGGGCTGACCAAGCTCTACGCTGGCCACCATCCACACAATGCAAACTCTAAAAAGGTTCTCCTCAAACTCGGATTTCAGCACGCGGAAGACATTTTCTATGAGGCTACGGGGCTCCAGCACCCTTCCTATACCCTCCATCTGCTGAGCTAACCAAAATCGATATTTTCTTTATCTTGGACCGTTCTTTCCAAGACCCATTCAGTAATCAAATTTAAAACTGATGGAGAAATCGTTTCTTCAAGCTTTGCATATTCTGCGATAGAGCCAGTTTCACATGTCTGAAAAAAATGATTGAGCTTTGGCAGTGCAGAATACCGTTATTATATCAGAGTTTTAAGGTCTGCAATAAAAGCCTCGACGAAAGAAGGCTCAGTGTCCCATGATGTCATAAAGCGAGCTACCGAGCGCTCATAATCCCAAATCCAAAAGAAACTCTTCTTTTGTAATTTCTGCAGCACTTCCATAGAGGGCAATTGAACAAACACAGCGTTAGCTTCTACAGGGTACAGAATCGGAAGATGCGGGCAATATTTAAGCAAATTTGTCTCCAATAATTTTGCCATAGCATTTGCATGAGAGGCATTTCGCAACCACAAATCACCCTCCAACAGAGCAATCATCTGCGCTGACAGAAACCTCATCTTAGAAGAAAGTTGCATCGACTGCTTTCTGATGTATTGGAAATTTTCCGATAAACCTTCTTTTAAAAAGACAACTGCCTCTGCACCCATCAATCCATTTTTAGTACCCCCAAAAGAAACAACATCCACTCCCAGGTCCGTTGTAAGAGCTTTTAAAGAAACATTGAGACTCGCTGCAGCATTACAAAGACGCGCTCCATCCACATGAAATAAAAGATCATGTTTATGTGCGAAAAGAGCTAACTGCCGCATCTCTTCAATCGTGTAAACAGTTCCTAGTTCTGTCGACTGCGTGATAGAAATCGCCGCAGGCTGAACATTATGAGGATTCCCCTTGCCATGCAAAAAAACTTCGCACTGATCCGGCGTAATTTTCCCATTTTTGGCCATGATCGGCAAAAGCGAACATCCCGTATTTGCTTGTGGAGCGCCACACTCATCAGTCCATATATGAGCAGACAATGGACAAATGATTGCTTGCCATGGATCAAAAAGGGCCTTCAATGTACAGACATTCGCTGCTGTTCCATTGAATACAATAAAACTTTCAGCTGTCTTCCCAAAGACTTTCTTGAATGTTTCATTGGACCTCTCTGTCCAAGAATCAGCACCATAAGCCATTGCATGGCCCTCATTCGCTTTTTGAATGGCCATCATGACCTCGGGATGTACTCCCGCAAAATTGTCGCTAGCAAATGTATGAGACATAACTACTCTTGTTGTAATTGCGCAGAAAATTCTTCAAACGCGCCTTGGACCTCTTGTGGATTTTCTATCCAAGAAAAATGTCCTGCATTCTCTATGCAACGTAATTGAATATTATCACGTTGAAACCTGGGATCTTTCTCAAAAAGTGAAAATGGACACATGCCGTCGTATTTTCCACCAATAATCAATGTTGGAACATGTTGCGGCACCCACTTGGCAGAGAAATGCATTTCTATCGCCTTTTTTTGCCACCACGCCGCTGGTAGATATTGCATAGGAAGCTGAGAGAACAACTGCCGTCCTTTATCCCAAGTAGAAGAAACAGGGAAATAGTAAGGAATACATGCATTCAGAACAGATTGAAACGCCTCTTGACTAGGACTCTGCATCAACTCCTGCAGTTCCTTACTCAAATCTGGCAGATTGAATTGTTTTGCGTATACAGCAGCAGCCTCCATCCACAAGGACGGAGCAGAATTCAGAATCACAAACCCCTTGAGCTCTTCTTCAAATTCTGGAAAACAAAGAGGGAACATTCCTCCAAACGAGTGACCAACGAGGATTGGGTTGTCAAATTTTTTGACGACAGAAGGGAAAATCTCAAACCACTTGTCAAAATCTGTACTTGTACAATCAGAAACATTATCCCCATTACCAGGTAAATCGATGAGCCATACATTGCCAGGAAGGTCTAAAATACCCACCAATTCACGAAAGTAGCGAGAATCCACTCCGGGACCTCCAGGCAAAAACAGCCAGTTGTAAGGTTTTTGTCCATTCGTCTGATACAGCTCATACCTGACTTGATTCGTGTCATAGAAATAATTGGTCTCTGTCCCCGCATCCACTCCTTTAGCAAAAAGAAAAACGGGCATCAACATCAAAATCAATCGACTCATCATACCCTGTACACGCATCTCTATTTCTCCTGGTTTGTCATCCTAAAGTGTGCCATTTTGATTTTTTTAAGAATTTTTCACTAAGAAGCTATCACCATTTTTTGCTTAAACTTCTCAATGAATGCTCGGAACAGGAGTCGAACCTGCACCCGCTATTAACGGAGGGGATTTTAAGTCCCCAGTGTCTACCATTCCACCATCCGAGCACGAGTAGACTTCTATCTGAGAGATAAAAGTCTACTGAGAGGGAGCGATTCAATCAAGTTAAGAAGTGATTCCAACCATCGAGCTGGGTCGATTGGAGGTTGAGCGGTTGAGGCTCAACAGCGACACGGCTGATGGAATTAGAGTCTGAATCAGACTTGGGCTCTTCTTCTTCCTTGGGAAGTTCTGGTTCCGGAGGAGGAAGGTTGCCGGACTGCTGATCTTTATATTTTTGAATATTATGTGAGATCAGGGTTGTGGGAGGAGGGATCAAGTGAGAGAACGAAGGAATCACCTGAGGCTCTTTCGGCTGCTGGGCTTCTTTTGGAGGCGCGGGCTTGAAGTCTTGAGGCACTTGTGAAGTTTGTTCTTCAACACGGTGTCTCATATCGTCGCGTTCATCGGAAGGACGGCGGCGGCGATTGCGGTTGCGGCCTCTGTCTCTTTTCTTGTCTTGGGAAGGCTGAGAGCCGGATTCATCGGCGATCTCGTCTTCTAGGGCAATTGGGAGTACTTGTTCTTCATCTTCGTCTTTACGGAGAGAGCCTTCACGTCCGCCACCGATTTTAATGGTGCGTTCGAATTGAGCGTTTTTGAGAACAACGCGGCTTTCTTTGACTTCGACGACTTCGTAGTCGCCGATGGGAACGAGGAAGGGTCTTGGCTTTTCAAGAGAGCGATAGAACAGAGCGGGGCCGAACGAAACGATTTCGACGGCGTCGACTGTAAATTCTTCTTGAGACTCATTTCTGCTACTACGCA
>CAZFXE010000031.1:0-14509 GCA_964522945.1 uncultured bacterium | reverse complement strand
TCGCAATTTTTTCCGATGATGACAAATGTTTTTTCACCACGGAATTTAAGATCTTGGGTTTTTGTCCCGATAGTAGCTCCAGGCCAAATCGTAGTGCCAGCGCCGATTGTCGTGTAGCCATCGATATAGACGTGCGATTTAAGCGTGACGTTGTCTTCGATCGTAACGGTCCCTTTAACGACGACATACGCTTCGATTGTGACGTTACTACCGATCTTTGCATCCGGCTCGATGATAGCGGTTGGGTGAATGTTATTTTTTGCCATACGTCGAGTCCTTTTAAAGTTGTTTCCGGTCAACAAGCGCAAAACCAATCTCAGCTTCAACAACGACTTGGTCATTGACCAAGGCCTTAGCTAAGACTTTGCCAGCTCTTGGGCTGATATGCTGACCTGTCACATGCAGCTGCAATACATCTCCCGGAAAAACCGGCTTGCGAAATTTTGCATCTTTGACGGTTAACAAAACAGCGATTTTTTCGGTCTGTGTTTTCTGATAAACCAAAATCCCTCCGGTCTGCGCCAGCGCTTCTAAGATGAGCACGCCCGGCATGATCGGAGCTTCGGGAAAGTGGCCGACAAAAAAAGGTTCGTTCATCGTGACGTTTTTTTGGCCGATGATGATATCTCCTTCCAAGTCGAGATGAATGATTCTATCAACGAGCAGAAAGGGATAGCGATGGGGTAGAATTTGAGCTATCCTTTTTGCATCTAATACAATGTTCGGAGGCGTATGAGCACTCATTTCTTCCTCAAAAATTTACGTAATTCTTTAGCAACTGAATGATTGGCAGCATGGCCGGTTTTAATCGCAATCAAATGGGCATTAAAACTGCAGCCAAGCAAAGCAAAATCTCCGATGATGTCTAAAATCTTATGCCGCACCATTTCATCGGGAAAACGGACGCCTTCAGGATTTAATATTTTCTCTCCATCAATCACAACTCCGCAGTCCAGGTTGGCATTTTTAAGGAGCCCTTTTTCAATCAAAGGAGCGATCTCTTGATAGAGGGTAAATGTTCTGCAAGGTGCAATGTCTTTACGAAAAGTTTCAGGTTTGACCTCGCACGAATAATACTGCGATCTGAGATAAGGAGATTGCGGATAATGGAGAGTATAGCTGATCCGATATTCATCGGAAGGCAGCGCAATCAGATGCATATCGCCTTGCGTCCACGAGATCGGCTGATCCAGAATGTAGATATCTTTGCCAGCTTCTTGTTCGGCAGTTCCGGACTCATCCATCATTTGCATGAAAGCTTGCGAGCTTCCATCAAAGATCGGCATCTCAGGTCCTGAAATATCAACAATTAAATTATCGATTTCACTGGCCTGCACAGCTGCCATGAAGTGTTCGATCGTCTGAACCGAGTTTTCTCCTTCGACAATCTTTGTGCACCTTATGGCGTCTTTGACTTGTTCTGTCTTGGCAGCAATCGTTGGAGAGTTTGCCAAATCAGTCCGTCGAAAGACAATTCCGGTATCGGGAGAAGCTGGAAGAAGCCGCACCACGACATCTTGGCCCATGAATAGACCTTTGCCATGAAAGACAACTTCTTTTTTAAGAGTTTTTTGTTTTAAGACCATTAACAAGAAATCTATCGCATTTTGTCATTTCAAAACAAGAGTGTTTCCTCAATGACCCGAAGAAAAAAAATTTAACTTCTAATTTTCAAGATTTTAAATCCGCCAAAATAGAAACAGATTAGAATAAAAAGAGCTGAAAGAGAAACAATCCCCCAATCTCCCCACAAACTATAAAGCGTTGAATAATGATAAAGTGGAACTTTTGCAACTAAAACACCAGCGCGGGTTTCTTCGGTGATCTGTCCAATAATTCTTCCAAGACTATCGACAGCTGCGGTGATCCCGGTATTGCAAGCGCGGACCATGGGAACGCCGTTTTCAACTGCGCGAAGGCGGGCGTGGTCAAAATGCTGCTGCGGAAGTTTTGAGTTGGGGTACCAATTATCGTTGGTCAAATTGACAAACATCGAGGCCCCTTTTTGCCGGTTTTGCCGCATGAGATGAGAAAATGTCTCTTCATAACAAATGGAGGCCGAAAGCGGGACCTTGGATGCAAAGACTTTCGCTTCTTTTCCATGGGTGAAAAACTCGGTGATCCCATAAGCGCGAGTCAGTACTTTGACCCATTCGAAAGGAATATATTCAGCTAAAGGAACAAGAATTTGTTTGTCGTATCTTTGGACTTTTGGCTCTTGGTGCTGGCAGTAGAATGCAGAGGTATAATGGAGCCCTCGGTCTTCCGCTTCGAGTCCAGCAATCACATCGGTCTTAAAAATTTTTCCGATCGCCTGGACCCAAAATTGATTTGAAACCTTAATTGTATCTTCGATCTTTAGAGCATCGGCCTTCTGCGATCCAAAAGCCTCTTGAAAGACATTTCGAACCATGGAAGAGGGATAGGCATCATAGCCAGCGGCATTCGGAACGGAAAACTCCGGAAGAACAACTAAATCGAGAGGCTGGTCGCAAGATGAAAGCAGATTAACAATCCGCTGCCATTGTTTTGACGGAGGAATAAATTCTTTGAAATGGCCTTCGATGGGGATTTTTTGAGAAGGCATAAGACCTGTCTGGACAAGTCCAACTGTCATGGTTTGGCTTTGATTCACTTTTGACTGATGGAGCGACGTATGAACAAATCCAAAGGCATAAGGGAAAATGGCAAGCGCAATCGCTGCTTTGTGACGTTTTTTCCAAACAGCCAAGTTGGTTAAAACAACTAAAAACGAAAGGCCTAAAACGCCAAACAACGAAGCCGCCTGCATCGAAAGGGAAAATGCAGAAAGGCTCAGGCCTACGGGGTTCCAGGAAAAACCACAGAGAACAAAAAGCCGCGTCCATTCTAGAAGCGTCCATAACGCAGCTGTTGCAACCATCGGGATTTTATCGATGAAAAGTGTCACGAGGCCAAATTGAAGTCCCAGCCAAAGCGCGACAGCTAAATAGACAAAAAGAATATAAAACCCTTGAAACTCTGTGCTCGTCATCCAAGAAAGCTGGATAAGCTGCACCGCACCGAACCATGCTGTCGCTGTCCAAAACCGTTTTTTAGAAAAAGGAATTTGAGCAGCAACCTTCCAAAACAAAGCGTATCCAATGCAAGCAGCTATGGGAGCAAGCCATGGACTCCAAGCAGGCTGCCCGAGAGCAACAATTACCCAGCTGAGGATAAAAAGGGCGATTCCTTTCACTCTTTTCCCTCGCTACAGGAAGCTAGAATAAACAGACCGCCGACTATGCTGATATTTTTCAAGAACATCATCATTTCCATTTCTCGCATCGATCCATGATACATCCAGAAAGCATGCATGATAACGGTCGAGGGGGTCAAGAAAAGGATCAGCAAAATTGCGCCTAAGCGAACTTTAATCCCCAAAAGGACGAATAGACCGCCAAGTCCGGCAAAAACAGCTGCCAGGATCATGATTAATGAAGAATACGAGAGTAAAAGGCTAAAAACTTTTTGAATTTGATCCGGAAGCCCTGGGTGAACAATCCAATCAGAAACGCTTTTATCGAACGAATGCTGCGTCTGGTCCCAATTTAAAATTTGATTTGTGACCAAGCAGATGAAAATCAGGCTCAACAGAATCCGTCCTAGCATAAAAAAAAACTTTTTCATCTTCCCTCCTCACTGTGTTTCAAGGTATAATGTCAGCACATTTTATGAAATTTAGACAATATCATCTTTCAGCAGTTTTGGAAAGCCTGGAATCGCAAAAGATTCCTTTAGATGCACTACTTAGCCGTTATTTTCGGTTCCATAAAGCCCTGGGATCAAAAGACCGGCTTTTCATCAGCGATACGCTTTATCATTATGTCCGCTGGAAAACCCTTTACCAACATCTGAAAGTAGAACCTTCTCCTTTGGATCCGCTCGCCCATCTCCAGGATGAGTCCATTCCTATGCATGTCCGTTATGGAATGCCTCAAGATCTTTACGACATGCTCGTAACTACCTACGGCGAAGAAAAAACTCACGAAGTGAGTTTGATCAGCAATGGTCGTGCTCCGCTGACGATCCGGGTCAATCCATTAAAAATATCCCGCGACGAGCTTTTAGCAAAGTGGGCAGGAACTTTTAAGGTTGCGCCCTGCCCTCAGTCGCCTTATGGGATTCATTTTCTTGAGAAGATCAATTTTTTTACCCAGCCTGAATTCCTTGAAGGGCTCTTTGAAATCCAAGACGAGGCCAGCCAGATGGCTGCAGAGCTAGTCAAAGCTAAACCCAAACAGCATGTTCTCGATTTTTGTGCTGGAGCAGGAGGAAAAACGCTTGCTTTTGCCCACCGCTTAGAAAATACAGGTCAGATTTATCTGCATGACATTCGGCCTCACCCTCTTGCAGAAGCCCGCAAACGTTTAAACAGAGCTGGGGTCCAAAATGTTCAGTTTACTCTTTCTCCTGCTAAGAAGAATAAAATGGATTGGGTTGTCGTTGATGTGCCATGCACAGGAACGGGAACTTTCCGGCGCAATCCTGACCTGAAGTGGAAATTTGATGCAAGCCGTTTGGAGAATCTGATTCAAGAGCAAAGAGAGATCTTCCAAGATGCCCTCTATTATCTCCACCCTCAGGGAACTATCGTCTATATGACCTGCAGCATCCTCCCACAGGAAAATGAGAGCCAAGCGGCTTATTTTCAAAAAACTTTTGGATTAGAAGTGGTGGAGACCTTCCAAACGCTCCCTATTGCGAATGGAATGGATGGATTTTTTGCTGTCGCACTCAAAAGAATCTAAAAAATTATTTCGCGCCTTTTGGTTCTTTAATTTTCTTATGTAATTTACAATTATTTTTATAATTTTTAAAATCCCACTTTTTGCAATAACAAAACTTTCCATTAGAATCATTTTCAATATAAATCGGATGATCGGTTGCGTCTTTCTTTCTAAAACCACATTTTTGCGAACACCAACATTCACAATTTGGATCATTTCGACACGATTTTTCTGTCTGACACCGTGATTTTTCTCCTGAACACCCGTAAAGCAGTACAACCAAAAGTAATAGTATTTTTTTTCCCAGCATCCTACCCTCCACGAGTTCATAGATAGCGAATCGAAATTAAATTATCCACTATTATATGTCGAATTATGCACTCAAAAATGGTAACAAAAAATCTTCAATATGGTACGATAGCAGTCTATGTTTAAAACCATCCTCATTTCGATCCTCTTGCTCGGCGCTATTGCAGCACAAAACCCTTCTGTACCGCAAATAGAACAAGTCCAGGAGATCGTGGTCAATAATCGGATTTTGACTAAGCTCAATGGAAAAAATATTTCCGTCCTCGATGTCATGAAAAAGATGGATGTCTTTTTAAGCAGTTATTACCCGCAGTATATGGATTCAAAAACGGCCCGTTATCAATTTTATTCATCCCAGTGGCATCCAACGCTGCAGCAAATGATCGACCATGAGCTCATGGTCACGGATGCAAAGACCCGCGAAGTCAAAGTTTCCGATGGGGAAGTGCGAGAAGAAATCCAAACTCGTTTCGGGCCGAATGTGATGGGATCCTTGGACCAACTCGGGATTACCTACGACGAAGCTCGCGAAATGGTCCACCAGGACATGATTGTCCAAAGAATTCAATGGGTACGCGTGACATCAAAAGTTCTTCAGAAGATCACTTCTCAAGAAATCAAAAATGCCTATCAGAAATTTCTCCAAGAAAATCCTGCTAAGGAAGAGTGGAGATATCAGTTTGTAACAATCCGCGCAGAAGATGAAGCCGCTGGCCAAGAACTTGCTTCTAAACTCGTAGACCTCAAAGAAAAGGCTCAAGCAAACTTGACTGTCGCCACCGATCTTTACAAATTAGAGCTTCCTCCTGAATCTACAGCCACTTTAAGCGTTTCTCAGGAGTTTACCCTTGAAGACAAAACCGTTTCTCAAGCTCATCGCGATGTCCTTTCTCAGATGAAACCTGCAGAGTGGAGCGCACCGACTTCCCAGCTTAGTCGCGACGGAACGACCGTCGTCCGCATCTTTCACCTGAAAGAGCATACCAAAACTAAACCTCCTACTTTCGCCTCTATCTATAACGACTTGAAAAACAACTTGCTCAATATAACTGCCGAGCAAGAAACCAAAATCTACGTTGCTAACCTCCGCAAGAAGTTCGGATTTGACGACAGATCTCTCGATATTCCTCCGCGTTTTGAGCCTTTTGTAGCGAGATAGACTCATTTGGCACTCTATAAACCTTCCACACTGCGCGCTTTTCTCGAAGAGATCGATGCTTTTCCTAAAAAAAGCCTGTCTCAAAACTTTCTCATCGACGGCAATATCATTCGAAAGATCGTTACCCTAGCGGGAATTGAGCCGGGAGATTTTGTTTTAGAGATCGGCTCCGGCCCGGGAGTACTTACGGAAGAATTGCTTGCTAGAGGCGCTCATGTGCTTGCCGTTGAAAAAGATCGCAAGTTTGCTAAAGCCCTGACCCGGCTGCAGACAGATGATGAGCGGCTCACGGTGATCGAGGGCGATATCTTAGAGCTCGATCTTTCGAAGCTATTAAAGCCCAAAACCAAGCTCGTTGCCAATCTCCCTTACCAAATCACAACACCAATTTTGACAAAATTTCTCCCTAAAAAAGAATTTTTCGAGTCGATCACCGTCATGGTGCAAAAAGAAGTGTCCGCGCGTTTTATTGCTAAGCCTAGCACCAAGGATTACAGCTCCATTACCGTGTTTGTGCAATTCTATTCACAGCCGGAGTTTGGCTTTACGGTCGAGCCGACGTGCTTCTATCCCCCGCCTCGAGTCAAATCCGCTGTTGTGAAATTTAAGTTAAAAGACCACCCGCCAGTCTCTTCAGAAGAAGACTTTTTTGCAATGACTCGCAGGGCCTTTCAACAAAGAAGAAAAATGATCCGCTCTTCCCTAAAGCTCATCTACGAACAAACTAGCATTGACTGCGGTTTGGAAAAGATCGGAAAAGGGCTTCAAGTCCGTCCTGAAAACCTTTCTCTAGCCGACTTTTTGATTCTTTCTCACGAGATACATAAGAAGCAAGACGACCTGTCCACCAAGAAAAAGCGCCAATAAGAACGGTTTGTTGTTCTTGCAAAGATCTGCGACGACTGCCCACCATTTTTGATCGACATCATGATCTGCATACACAGGCAGCTCTTTTAAGACTTTTCCATTATCGGCAACCAGTCTTAAATGTCCGACTATCTCTTGCGACCTGATCGGAAGCTTACATTTATTCCAGTTAATCTCTGCCTGAAACGCAGGCTCCTCAGCGGGATAATAGCTAAGCACTAAATCTTCTTTGAGTACGGCATCTAATGGACCTTTAGCTCCTTTGACTTGCAGAGTAAAATGATCGCTTTGTTTTGCAAATAGCACGCGGATTAGGAGTTTCTCCTTGAAAGCTGTTTCGAAAAGCTTGATTGAATCTCTAAATCGGTGCTGGCTCTCTGCACAATTGAGAAGCACGGCAATTAAAGTTCTCCCCTCATGTGTAGCTGCTCCTACAAATGTATTACCGGCTTTAGCAACATATCCCGTCTTAACACCAATTGCCTTTGGATAGAAATAAGGACCCGGCTTTAACAGCTTATTAGATTGAGGAATGGTCCGAGGAGGCTGTTTGTTGCTTTGCGGACATTCATATTTAGTGGCTCTAACGACTTCTCGGAAGGTTTCATGTTTTAGAGCTAATTTGGTCATCAAGGCCATATCGTAGGCTGTCGTCCAGTGTTCATGGTGATGCAGCCCGTGAGGATTGGTAAACTGCGTTTCTAAAATACCCTCGCTCTTTAGAAATTGGTTAAGCTCGCTGATAAATTTATTGATTGATCCGCTGGTATTTTCTGCTAGCACATTTGCAGCATCATTGCCGGAGCACAGCATCAATCCGTGCAAAAGGCTGTAAAGAGAAAGTCTTTCTCCTGGCATTACCCTCATGGATGTTCCTTCAGGCTCAAGAGTGTAGGAAGGGTGCGCGGAATCGATAGCCTGCCTCAAATGTGCAGGGACCGTCCTTAAAGCATTAGTCGTCACTTCCAAAAGCGCATCCAGCTCTTTCCCTCTCCTTTCCAATACATAGAGGGCAGTGGCTATTTTCGTAATGCTTGCAGGATGCTGCTTTTCGTGGATATTTTTAGCATAAAGGATAGCACCTGTTTCAGCATTCATCAGAATTGCATAGGGAGCCGACACCTCTACCTTAAGCGGTTTAGCGACGACAACGGATAGACAGATTAGAAAAATGAAAATTCTTGCGAGCATGTTAGGAATAGTTATGCCTTAAAACTGCCTTATTGGAAAAGCCATCTCGAGATAAATTTTCAACCAACTGAATATTAATGTGTTGCAATATGTTAAAAAAATAAGTTGATAAGTCCTGCACAGAAAGGTATTTAGAAAACAAATCATCAAGGGAGAAGTGGACGCCGATGATGTCGCCATCACAATTGGAAGAAGCATTCGTTGAATTTTCGCAGAACCTGCCTAAGCATGCGCCTGACGGTGTGATTGCCGTTAATCTGAACATGCTCTATGAGCTAGGCCTGCTCAAGCATGAAAAATTCGATCAAGCCACTACCCACGAAGAGCTGATGCATTATTTCCATGTTTTGGAAACCCCTGACAAAGTCACATTGTTCAATGAACAGTTCGTTGTTTGGATTTTGCCTAAAATGCACCAAGATACTTCTCAAACAATGACTTTCATCGCACTCCTGCAAAATACCAAGCCTCATCTGGAGATCGTTTTTGCAACGTCTGGTGTTTACAATACGCCGAAGTTCATTTTGAAAGTGTTAGAGCATTTCCTAACGGAAGTGATCGACACCGAAGCGATTATCTCTTCGATCAATCGTCCGAAAGCATCTTAGACCTGTCTAAAGCCTGTGCAATCTTCTGCGCAAGCTGACAATAAATAGGCGTGAGTGCTGCGTCCTGAGCTCCTTCAATAGAGTCCAGCTGGCCTAGAGAAAAACTAATTGTTTTTTCTCGCTTGCCCTGTTCGTTGATGAAAGAGACTGTTTTCAAGGAATTGACATCGATATAATCGTAATCTGTCGAGGCTTTGATGTTAACGGGTCCTAAGACGACCTCTTCTGTGGAAGTATCCGTTAAGGTCACCGTGGCAGTGAGCGTCCGGCGATTTTCTTCCGGCATCAGATTCCGCTCAATCTTTCCTTTATTGACCGTTAAATCATACTGAAACCCGACAACGTCATTTCTATCGCCGACAATACTGACTTTTAAACACAAATCCCCATCTTTTTTGACAAAAGTATAAAGGTCGGAGTTTGTGAGCTGCCGAATAAGCTCAGCTGTTAACTGGCCTTGAGCATCCCCTTCGACGTATGGGACAGAAATAGTCGTTTTATCATCGAATGATGCGGTATGGTAACCACAGCTCGAAAAACTAAACGCTAGTAGGCTCGCTAATAAGGGGAATTTCAGGTTCTGCAACAGGAGTGATCGCATTTGCTTGGCTCTCATTTGTGGTCTGCTCGACTTCTACTGTCTTTTCCATAGAAAGCTGTGCAACCTCAGGCGCCTCCTGAGGCGGGCGGAGAACATTCAGCCGTTCTTTAGAAAGCTCAGCTGTTTTTGTATTAGGAAAAGCTTTGACGATCTTAGAATAATAAAGGATCGACGCGTGCGGTTTTTTTGTCCGCTCATAAAATTTAGCGATCTCATAGAAGCTTTTTGCATAGACCTCTTGCATGTCTGCTAAGATGTTTTCAGCAGCTTCTAGCCGCTCATCAGAAGGAAAATCTTGCTGGAATTTTTTCAAGTTGAGGGTAGCTAAATCTAAAAAGTCGGCATCTGGATATCTTTCCTTCGATTCGCGAAGATAAACATTGGCAATTTCAACATATGCATCAGGGGCCAACGTATGTTTTGGAAAGCGGCGAATCAACGACTGGAAAACCTCAATACTAGATGAATAATCTTCTTCCTCTAAAATGACCTTTCCCTTGCCAAAGAGCGCCTTTGCAGCTAGATCATCATTTGGAAGAGCGTTGATGACTTCGTCGTAAATTTCGATAGCTTCATCTTTAGCAGGCACCCATCTCGGCAAAAGCGCAATGCCACCGATGTGTTTTTTGTAGCCGTTGCCAAACCTGTTAGCAATCTGAAACTTCAATTCAATTGCCTCTCTAAAATGCCGCAGGGCTGTTTGTTTTTTGAGATATGTAGTTAAGTATTGATTAGCGATATCGTATTCTTCTTTGTGGAAAAATCCAAGTCCCAGAAAGTAAAACGACTCTTGATAAAAGGGAGAGTCAGGAAAATTTTGAATCATAATTGTCGCTTGCTGGACAACGATATCCCACTTTTCTTCTTGAACTGCTTCCAGCATGAATCCATAGTGCTCTTGCACGGACATGGTAGCGACTTCTTCTTCATTCATCACCTTGCCATTCTTGATGGTATAGGAGGCAGAAAGCGGAAGAGCGAGCAGCATCAAAGCCAAGGTCAATTTTTTGATTGAGTACATATCCAACCCATTATGCAACAAATTTGGATAAAGTCAATCAACCCGAAACGAGTCATTTAAAGAATAAATTTTTCTTGATACCATCTATGCTTATGGACCTATCTCAAAAAAAATGTAGCCCCTGCTCTAAGACCGCTGCTCCTCTCAAAGGAAATGAACTCAACTCTTTTTTTAACCAATTGAATCCGGGGTGGAAAGTCATTGATGAGCACCATCTTGAAAAGGAATATTCTTTTAAAAACTTCCAGCAAGCTCTCGATTTCACTAATAAAGTTGGCGCAATTGCTGAGCAAGAAGGCCACCACCCTGACATTTATCTTGCTTGGGGATTAGTAAAAATTTCACTTTGGACCCACAAAATAAATGGGCTGTCTGAAAATGACTTCATCCTAGCCGCTAAGTGCGATGCCGCTATGCTACAACATTGATGTGGAGCAAGAATGGGAGCTTGCGCAGCTCTTGTTCTAGAGTTTGATCTAGAGAAACTCCCCAGCGAGCATCGACAACGACGTGGGCAATGGTTTTGTTTGATGAGATAAATTCCAAAATAACGGGCATAGTTCCAGAACTTGAGCGGAAGAGTTTCTTCAGATGAAGCACATGGCTATGGCGTACTTGATCGGCATTGATTTTCAAGAAGACTTTTCCTTTCATTTCTTTTTTCTCTTGTTTAGCTGGTGGTTTTTTATCACGGCGGGCCATGTTCTTCTGTTGGACTTTGAGCTGATCAAACGCTGTCTCGCAGAGCTTCATCATCTGCTCATCGGCTTTAGTCAGATCATCAAACCAACGGCATTGGAGTTTAAGTTCGCCTTCCCGCTTGTCAACTTGGAGGATCCCATAGAGAAGCTGGTTATCGATGAGAAGATGCCCTTTTTCTTCAAAAAGCTCCGACCAGACTGGAACTTCTAACCGATCGGTCCCATCGCTGATTTTTAATATCGCAAACTTCTTCTGAGTTTTCGCTGAAGTTTTGACCTGGACTTCATCGACGATGAAAGCGGTGCGGAGCACCGTATCGTGATCAAGTTGACTTAAGCTAGAAAAAGGCGCGCAGGATAGCTGTTGAATTAGCGATTTAAATTCATCGAGAGGATGGCCGGTGACGTAGAAGCCTAAAAGCTCTTTTTCCCGCCGTAGCATGTGTTGTTTTGAGAGAAGGGTCACTGGCTGCTCGACAATAACAGGAACGGGATCAGCGCTCTCGCCGAAAAGATCGATAAATCCCTTCGAAAGTTCTTTTTGTTTTTGCATTGCACTTTGGTACATTTCTTCAAGAGACATGACCATCGTCTGACGACTGACTCCAGTGAAATCAAAACATCCTGCTTCAACGAGGTTCTCAATGGTCTTCTTGCCGATTTTTTTGGTATCAATCCGGGAACAGAAGTCAAAAAGAGAACGGAAGGGGCCTTTGCTCATCCGTTCTTGGATGATCGCCTCGACAACGCCCTCTCCGACGCCTTTGATGCCTCCCATCGCAAAACGGATGCCTTTAGGGGTGGCAACAAACTCTTGTCCTGATTCATTGACATCAGGGGGCAGGATCGGGATATTCATTGCCTGGCTCTCACCGATCAGTTTGGCGACTTTCGTCACATCATCACGATCGCAGGTCATCAGGGCTGCCATCCATGCACCGGGATAGTTAGACTTCAAGTACGCTGTCACGTAAGCAAGATAGCCATAGGCCGCAGCGTGGGATTTGTTGAAGCCATATGAGGCAAATTTCTCGATCTTATCGAAGATCCTCATGGCCAGGTCGGCATCGAGTCCTTTTTGCAGAGCTCCTGTCCGGAATTTCTCCCGTTGATTGGCCATTTCCTCGCGATCTTTTTTACCCATGGCTCGTCGAAGGACATCGCCTTCTCCAAGAGTATAGTTGGCCAAGAGGCTGGCGATCTGCATGACCTGCTCTTGATAGACCATAATCCCATAGGTCTCTGTGAGAACCTCTTTCATGAGGGGATGGTCGATTTCAATCGGCTCTTTGCCGTGCTTACGAGAAATAAATGATGGGATCATCTCCATCGGACCTGGTCTATAAAGAGCAACGACGGCGATGATCTCTTCAAACTTATCGATATGCAGCTGGCGGGAAAGTTCCTGCATTCCTGTCGATTCCATCTGGAAGATGCCGTTGAGCTTGCCTTGGTTCATCAGGTTGAACGTTATCTTGTCTTCCAAGGGCAGGTTCACCCAATCGATTTCTTTGCCGTGGCTTGCACGGATTGCATCGACGGTCTTCTGGATTGAGGTGAGCGTTTTAAGTCCGAGGAAGTCGATCTTAAGCATTCCGACAGCTTCGACAGGTTTCATCGAAAACTGCGTGACTAAGATCTCGCTGTCCTTAGCTGAGCAGACAGGAATCCTGTCGGTAAGCGGATCTCCCGAGATGATCAATCCAGCAGCATGGATGCCGGTATTGCGCACCGAGCCTTCTAAACGACGGGCAATGTCGATCAGCTCTTTGACTTCTTTATCCGTATCGTAGGCTTTTTTCAGATCGGGGTCTTCCAAGGCTTTATCGAGAGTAATTCCAAGATCTTCCGGCACCAGCTTGGCAATCGCATTGACCTTGGGAAGCGGCATGCTCAAAACCCTTCCGACATCTTTGATCGCCATCTTGGCTTTCATAGTGCCAAAGGTAATAATCTGAGCGACTTTGTCTTTCCCGTATTTTTGGACGGTATAATCGATGACCTCTCCTCGGCGATCCATGCAGATGTCGACGTCGACGTCGGGATAGGAGATCCTTTCAGGATTGATAAACCGCTCAAAGAACAAGTTAAACCTGAGCGGTTCGATATCGGTGATGCCGATCAAGAATAAGATAATCGATCCGGCTCCAGAGCCCCTTCCTGGGCCTACAGGGATGCCGCGGTTTTTTGCCCATGAGATGAAGTCATGCACGATCAAAATATAATCGCCCATGCCCTTGGAAATAATGATGTCCAATTCATAGGCCAATCGATCATGGACCACTTGTATCGGGTCTTTTCCTGGATATTTCTCTTGGACCTTGGCTAATCTTTCAGGCGTATACCGGTGAGGAATGCCCTCTTTGCAAAGCGTCCTTAAGTACTCTTCTTTTGTGAAGCCCTCTGGAGGAGTAAAAACGGGATAAAATCTCGCTTTGAAATCGAGCTCGAGGTTAATTTTTTCGGCAATATCGACGGTAGCAGCTAAGGCATCAGGAAGATCGGCGAAAAGCTCTGCCATCTGTTCGGGAGTCTTTAGATAATGCTCATGGGTAAAATAGACTTGTCTTTTGGGATTGAGGACGCGGTTTTTTGGATTGCCTTGAGAATCCCTCTCCCAGATCTCGCACGGCTCTCCTGATTGAACGTTCATCAAGATCTCGTGAGCCTTCCAATCGCCCCGTTCTAGGTAATGGACTGCGTTGGTCGCCACACATCGGATGCTATACTGCTTTCCTAGCTCCACGAGCTTCTGGATCACGATCTCTTGGTTCCGGACATAATCGCGGTAGTTTTGCAGCAGCCACCCTTCTTTGTCCATGCCGTCGTAGCCGATATCGTCTTCGGTCATCTGATTGCGCTGCAGCTCGAAATAGAAATCGTCTTTGAAAAGCTGCTGAAACCACTCGACTTCCTGGAGAAGTTCTTTCTCTTTTCCCTGGATGATCAAGTATGGAATCAGGCCTTGAAGAGACCCGGAAAGGCAGATGAGCCCTTCGGCGTGTTTGGCCAGTAGTTCTTTATCAATCCGCGGCGTGTAGTAAAACCCCTCAATGTGAGCTGCGGAACTGAGCTTGCAGAGGTTTTGATATCCCTGCTTATTTTTAGCCAGTAAGACCAGAGGAAAACCCGCAGCCGTTCCGGGGGTTCTTTTCTTCTCAAAACGGGAATAGGGAGCCAAGTGGAGCTCGCAACCAATGATCGGCTTGATTTTTGCCTCGCGGCACGCCTTGTAAAACTCGATCGCTCCATACATATTCCCTTCATCGGTCAGGGCAATTGCTGGCAGCTGCCCATTTTTTGC
>CAZFXE010000030.1:6366-14574 GCA_964522945.1 uncultured bacterium | reverse complement strand
TTGCGGCCTTTGACCATGCCGGCAGTATGGATCATCCCTGAATAGAGCAGGAGCTTTTCGGTCAGGGTTGTTTTTCCGGCGTCAGGGTGGCTGATAATGGCAAAAGTGCGTCTTTTAGCCACAGCCTCGCGTAGGTCTTCTGTATCGATCATCTATGTAGAATATAGGTTTTTTGGATCGATTAAAAGCCAAAAAATGATTTTAGCTGTGATCATACTTGCTTCTTTAAAGAAATAAAAAATAAAGTATCTGACCAAATCGTAGGAGAAAGCAATGACTACAGAAATAACAAGAGCACAAGTCTATGCAGCAATCAGTAAATCCCATTGCTTTGTTCCTGATTTTACAACGCGGGAAAAAACAGCCCTGACTTGGAACAAAGTCTATATCTCTATCCAAGAGGGCAATATCCGTTTTGTTGAACTTAATTTTCTCCAGAGAATTATCCGGTATTTAGCCGGATCCCTGTGGTATGCAGACACGATTTTTACAGATAAGACCTCCCTGGAAAAGGTGAAGGAATACGTTCATGGCATTAAGACTGAGCCGGTGTATCACAATCTTCTTGTGATGGATTTGCTCTCAAAAGCACAAACAACGAGTGATTTTATCTGCCTTCAGCAAATGGTAGGAAATTGTAGTGAGCAAAATGGTTTTTCCGAAGGTTTTCTTTCTGAATCTATATCGCTGGCAAGACAGAATCTCAAGATGGGGATGAATATCACAAAGGTCTTAGATAGCCTCAACAAGGCATTATTGCATGAGATCTTGGGACTTACGGAAGAGGATTATCTTCCTTCACGGCAAATAAGAGTGCCCTACGAGATCAAGAACGTATTCGAAGAGGGGATTGAAAAAGCAAATAGAGCCATACAGGATATCGGATCTCCTCAGACACTAGTCAGTTATTTGAAAGCCCTTGGCGCGTTGGAGAAAATAAATAAGCACCTAGAAAACTTGCCGGAAGCCTTGAGACCATTTCTCACTCAGGAAAGTGGAAAACAAATAGTGCAAGATTTAAGAGACACACTCATCCTTAACCAAGCGCATCCATCTCTTATAAAAGCGTATCTCGAGGATGAGCAGCAGATTGTCAATCGGTTGTGTTACCATGCTGGTTTAGAGTCCACCTCCCTCAGCAGACAAGTTAAAGATAGAATGAAAGAGTATAGAGCTGCGGTCGTGAAGGAATTAGACGCCAAATATCAAGTTGCTGAGGTTGATTCTCAAAACGATTCTTTCTCTGCTAGCTGCAATAGATATCAAAAATCGACTAAAACGACCTGGAGGGAGCAAATTGCAGATGAGATTTTTAGAGATGCAGAGTTGACCAAGGTCCGAATCGAAGAAGATAAGAGAGGATTTACTCTTGATGAATACTCCCAATGGATCAAGAATCCTCAATCACCAATTGGCCTTCCAGAATTAAAGATACTTAGCAAGATCACTGGCCGCCCAGTCGTTATTGTTAAACAGGTGGTTAGAATGAGTTTTTATTTTGAATGGGTCGATGGAATCAATCTTGATTTAGATCAAAAGCCTATCATTTTGAATGAAATCAAAAAAGGGATTTGGGGGGCCGTAGAGCCAATCCAAGCAACTGCGACGTTGATTTGAATATCGACTCCTCCTGGGAAACTTCGCTGCTTTAATAAATTTCGGAGCTGAGATAAATTGGAGACAAAGTAGGAATTCATGGCAAAACACCCTTTTGAAGAATTTTTAGATGTTTTTGTCCCTAAAGTTGCGCAGAAGAGCCGGCAGCTTAATAAAGCGGTTTGGATCTTAGAGACAACGGGAAGCGCCGATGCGGCTGATTTAAAAGCTGAGCTCGATGCCGAGGTCAGGCTACTTCATAACGACAGTAAAACCTATGAAAAACTTTTGGAATGGGACAAAGATCCTGCGCTAACAGATCCTCTCTTGAAGAGACAGCTGAACATCCTTATCCGGGCGTTTAAACAGAATATGATCCCTCCTAAGCTCGTTGAGGAGATCGTTCAAAAAGAGGCCTCTCTTGCTCAAGTCTATGTGAATTTCCGCCCTGTTGTGGAGGGGAAGAAGCTTTCAGAAAATGAGATCCTAGAGATTTTAAAAACAGAGACCGATCCAGCAAGGCGCAAAAAGATCTGGGAAGCTTCCAAGGAAATTGGAATGGCGCTTGCTCCGCTAATTCTTGGACTCGTTAACTTGCGAAACCAGGCCGCCAAGGCCATGGGTTACTCCGATTATTTCCAGATGCAGTTAGAGCTTCAAGAAGTCGATGGAAAGTGGCTGAAACGAATTTTTGATGACATGGCAGCCAAGTCTGATGAGGCTTATGCCAAGGTCATAAGCGAAGTCGAAGAAAAGCAGTCTCACATGTACGGGGTTTCCAAAAACGAGCTAGGCCCGTGGGCCTGGACCGAGCCTTTTGGACAGGAAGATCCTCTAGATCGGAGCGATCTCGATTCTTTGGTCTCTGATATCGATATCAGCGCGGCAAGCCGCAGTTTTTATGAGAAGATGGGGCTCGATGTGCAGCCGATTTTAGAACGAAGCGACATGCATGAAAGACCCGGGAAGAACCAACACGCTTTTTGTATGAATATCGACCGTGAAAACGATGTCCGGACGTTGAATAATGTCCAAAGTACGATCAAATGGATGGAGACAGTTCTTCATGAGCTTGGGCATGGTGTCTATGATCTCGGATTTGATAAGACGCTTCCATGGCTTCTTAGAGAGCCTCCGCATACGATGCCGACAGAAGCGATGGCGCTGATGGCTGGAAGGCAAGCCTATCGGTATGAGGCCCTGAAAGGACTTGTCGGACATTCCAAAGCAAAAGAGCCGCTTTTGAAAAAAGCCGACCGCAGCCTGCAAAGACGGCAGCTGATTTTCAGCCGCTGGGTGCTGGTGATGACGTTTTTTGAAAGCGAGCTCTACCGAGATCCAAAACAAGATTTAAACCAGCTCTGGTGGTCTGCTGTCGAGAAGTATCAAAAAATTCGTATGCCAGCTGGACGAGAAGATAAGTGCGACTGGGCTGCCAAGGTCCATATCGGTCTTGCTCCCGTCTATTATTTTAGCTATCTTCTGGGGGAGATGTTTGCCTCAGTCATTGAAGAAACTCTTATGAAGCAGACAGGCTCTATCGGCTTGACCTCTGAAAAAGCCGGGCAGTTTTTGCAGCAAAAACTTTTCTATCCGGGCAACAGCATATCCTGGAGTCAGCTGGTCGAACATGTCTCGGGTAAACCTTTATGTCCGGATGCGTGGATCGCTCAGTTTGCCAGGTAATACTCAAAAGCATAGAAATTTTCCATTGAATGGCGCGGCTTTGACGCGCTTTAAACGAAAAATTTCTATGCTTTTGAGTATAAGACGGACTTTGGTAGAATAGCTGGCTTATGTCAGCCAAAATGGTTTTTAAGCAGCCTCCAGAAAATTTTAATCCCAAGGTAGAAGTCGCTGCCTGTTTTATCACCGTTAATGACAATGTCCTTTTCATCAAGAGGCATGCGCATTGTTCCGAGCCGAGTAAATGGGGGATTCCCGGGGGCAAATTAGAAAAAGACGAGACTGCCCACCAAGCAGTGCTGCGCGAGATCAAAGAAGAGACAGGGCTTCATCTCCCAGTCGATGTAAAACATTTAGGCACGGTCTATATCCGGTATCCGGAAGTCGATTTCATCTATCACATGTATGGACATGATCTGCCAGAATTTCCAGAGCAAGTCGTCATCGATTCTCAGGAACATCAAGAATACCAATGGATGACACTGAAAGAAGCATTGAAGCTTCCACTCATTCGGGGAGAAGATGAGTGCATTTATTTGGTCTATGGAGAAAACCCGTGAAAGCTTTCCGTTATTTGTTCTTTGGAGTTTTAGGGATTCTTGGACTGATGGGCGGCCATCTGGTCTATCTCTACAACCATCGCGAGTTCAGTCCTCCAGATTTTCGTCATCCGTTTATTTTGAAATCAGAGAGACAGGCTCCAGATGCTGCAACGAAACAAAAGATCTCCAAAATTCTGGAGCAGAAATTTACATATCTTGGAGCTGGAACGCAGGTGACAGCTTTTGAGAGCGCCGACCATCAGTATGTGATCAAGTTTTTCAATCCCCGCAATTCGATCAAAGAAAATTGGTTTCATCGGTATAGCCGGCTTCGCCAGATGAGTTCATTGAAATGGATTACCAAGACGTATTTCGAGAAAAAGCAGCGGCTCAGGAAGTTTTTTAAATGCCATCGATTGGCCTTTAGGGATCTCCGGGAAGAATCAGGACTGATTTATCTTCATTTTGATCGCTCCAGCTGCGTTTCTAAAAAAATCGACGTGGTCGACCAAGATGGAAAAGCGTATCTCGTCGATCTCGATATTTGTCCGTTCATTCTTCAGAAAAAAGTTGACATTGTCATGACCCGTTTAGAAGAGCAAGTGGCAAATGGCGCTATTGAGGAGGCCAAAGAGGGTGTTCGGCAAATCTACCAACTGTTTTTAACACGCGCACAAAAAGGGTACACCGATCACCGTCAAAGTCTGTTTAAAAATTACGGATTTGCAGACGGACGCGCTGTGCAGCTCGATGTCGGACGGATTAAACTCGATGAGCAGGTCAAAAAGATGCCGATCAAAGACCTAGAGAGAATTGTAGAGAATCTTTCAAAGCAGCTGCCGCCTCAGCTAACTCCTGTCTTAAATGAATGTTTAGACGAAAGTAAGGCGCTTTCATGAAAAAACTCATTGTTGGTTTAAGTTCTTTTATTTTACTTCTCATCATGGCAGCCGGTATCCATGTGATCTATCTCCACAACCATCGAGAGTTCGGGCCTAAAGATTTCTACCATCCTTTCATGCTAGGGCTCCAGGAAAGAATAGCGCCAAGCGAAGAAGTGAAGAAAGAAGCATCGGAGATCTTAAATCAGCCGTTTACATACTTAAGCTACGGTGGACAAAGCACGGTCTATGAAAGTCTAGATAAAAAGTACGTGATCAAGTTTTTCAATCCCCGGACGGTGATTAAGGAAAATTGGTTCCATCAGTTTGCGAAATTACGCCGTCTCAATTCTCTGAAATGGATCACAAATACCTATTTTAGACAAAAACTCAGGCTGAAGAAATATTTTCTCCGGTATGAACTCGCGTTTAAAGATCTGAAAGAAGAAACAGGTCTTGTCTATGTCCATTTAGATCCCTCAACGCGTCTTTCTAAAACGATGGAGCTCACAGATAAAGAGGGAAATCTTCACCAGTTTAACCTAGATGCTTATCCTTTTGTGCTGCAGAAGAAAGTCGAACTCACCATGCACCATTTAGACAGGCTTTTGAAAAATGGCGATGTTGAGGGAGCCAAAGAAAGTGTGAAGCAGATCTACGAACTCTTTCTATCCCGCGCTCAAAAGGGATATACCGATCGGCTTCAAACACTCTATAAAAATTATGGGTTTTTTGAGGGCCGCGCTGTCCAGTTAGATGTCGGAAGAATCCGCAAGATCGACGCGATTGCAGAAAATCCGAAGAAAGAAATGGAAAGGGTTATTTCGAATATCGCACCCTCTTTAGCTCATTATCCTGAGCTTGCTCCTGTTTTACAGGAGTGTCTCAAGGAATCTCGCAATTAATTGAACCAGTTGCTCTTTTGGGATGTATTTTTGAAGGTCAATCCCGCTGCTTTTTCGACTTTATCCAGTGTGACTGAGAATTTTTTTAGAGGAGGATCGTTGTCGATCGGCCGGTTGGGGATGACGTAGGCTTCTGTGACAACGGTATTTTCCTTTTTTCCATAGATCACTTTGAAGTAATGCGTCGGGACAGCGACATTGTTTTCTCCAATGACTTGATACCGGACATATTTTTTTCCATCTTTGTCCATTTCCGGGATGAAAAGAGGTCCTGTGATCACATAGACCTTAGCATGGCTTTTTGTCATCTCTCGGACACGCCGCTCTAATTTCACCCAGTATTTTCGATTGAGCTGGGGATTCTGTGGACTGATGTTGGAGAGATAGAAGGTGTCTTTCATGGTCTGAGGGCTTGAGCGAGCATTGGCTGCAGGGCTTAAATGTCCGCGGTCAAAGCCTGATCCTCGATAGTCGGACTTGCTGGCTCTTAAATGAGCAGGGATTAGCGGATCTTCCATGAAGTCAAACTCTGCCCGCTCCGTCTCTCCTTTTAAACTCTCAGCGGTGAGCTCTTCATAGACCCAGCTTGCATGACGGGTTCTTCCTTCATACGCCAGGACATAGCCTGGACGTTGGATGACAGGGGTTGACACCGGCTGGAACTCTTTTGAGGCGACTGCAGCAGGTTCATATGTGCATCGAGTAAGGCATAATGAAAGTAGAGAAATACCGATCCAACTTCGTTTCATAGCGTGCAATACTACATCTTTTTTAAATTAAGGAGCAAGCGTGCCAAGAAACTCCCTTTGCTTTATCCTCATAGGATGTTAAGAAAATTGATCCGGTTATTTAAACCTCCACGAGTTCAAAAACCTCGCAAGGTGATCTTGCGTAAAGATGGGGTCCATTACAATCTTGATGAGATCTACGCCAAAGTCAATCAGACCTATTTCGAAGGCAAGCTAGAGCTTCATATCACGTGGTTCAATCCCAAAAAAACCCGCTATCAAAGACGGATCGTTTTAGGGTCGTACCATCGTGATAAACATCTGGTGAAGATCAACCGGGTGCTCGATCAGGCTGATATTCCGGAATATTACCTCTCTTTCATTGTCTATCATGAGATGCTTCATCATGTCGCTCCGCCGATCATTGAGAGATTTCGGAAAAGACAGATCCATCATCAAGAGTTCAAAGAGTTAGAGAAAAAATTCCACGACTATGCTCTCGTCAAAGAATTCAGGAAAAAGTCCAAAATGCGTTGGTTTGTAGATTAAAATCCTCTCCTTTGATAATTGAAGATTAAAGAGGAGATCTATGTCTAAGTTTTCAGGAGATCGTGCTTATCAAGCATTTCGGATTTTGCAAGTCGCATTTGTTGTCGCTCCCATCTTCGCCGGATTTGACAAGTTCTTTTACATGCTGGCCAATTGGTCGTCCTACCTCTCTCCGATGGCTTTACGAGTCCTTGACGGACATGACCATGCTTTTTTTGCCATTGTCGGAGTCGTTGAGATTATTGCAGGATTGGGTGTCTTATTCAGACCTAGAATCTTTGCCTACGTCGTTTCGGTATGGCTTTTGCTGATCGTTGGGAACCTGCTCATGACAGGCCAGTACTTTGATATTGCTCTACGGGATATCGGCTTAATGCTTTCGGCTTTTGCTTTAGGCAAGCTCGCACAGAAATACGACGCTTAATTAAAAGTCCCGTGCTTAACGGGACTTATTTTTTGGGGGTTTTAAGTTGCGTTCCATCTCGTTGTTACGATCGATGGCTTCCATTCTTTCAACTAACGACTAAACCAGCTAAACAAAGGAATAGAAACAGATAGATTGTTTTCATTTGTTAATTATTCTAATCGTGTCTTGAATTGTTTTGAATTGAAATGTTTTCTTGCTTAGATGTAAATAAAGATTTCAAAAAGGTAATAAAAGAATCGTCTTTTAGCGGCTGAATTTTTCTTGTCCCCACCGGTTTCCCATATCTCTCAAAGCTAAATTCCAAAGGATCTAGCTGCTTGAGCGTAATGATATTGGTAACATCAGCTGCTGCGAATGTGATCCTCTTAGAGCGGTTAGCCACCCGATAAGCCAAGCTGAAATACGGGTAGTAGCCCGTGCTGCAACTTCGTAGCGCGATAACGCAACTAGGATCTAGCCCGGAGAAAAGGTCAGGAGAAATTGTTTCGTTTGTTAGACTGCCATTAGCGAGATTATAGCTTAGGAGTATAGATTTGGGCGACCCATGGGCCCAGAGCATCAGTCCTGTGACACGTCCAAATTGTGTAGCACTTGTAATTTCTCGTTGGATATCTTCAACTACCGAAATTGTCCGGTACTTCACATCAAACCGGTTGCTCAGCTGATTGATTAGACCCGTTATATATTTGGGATTGAGCGCTCCGTTATGATCGGCCTCTGTCGATAAGATGAGGAACTTTTCCTCAGGTCCATTTTGTTTAAAATACAAATATTCGTTTCCACAGAGGAGTCTAATCTGCTCTTCTTGTTCCGTGAGCTGCTGCTTAATCGGCTCTCTTGAATCAATGCGTTGAAATCTTCGGCTTTTGGGGAGGTAAGGTGCAACGGTTTGAT
>CAZFXE010000030.1:4981-6266 GCA_964522945.1 uncultured bacterium | reverse complement strand
GTGCTGACTGAAGAGTGAGAGCATGGCCACGCTATTGCACAAAACATGGGTGGCCAGTTTACAGTATTTATGCTCATCGTCGTTATTATTCTCATATCGATACAGTTTTAGAGCGGTCTGATGTGCAAGCGATAGGAACTGGATGCCGGTAAACAACCTGTGCAGAGATAGGGTAGAAGGCTCGATCACCATGGCGGCGATAGTTCCTGTGCTGAGCACCGTTTTGAAGGCATTGTAAGAAATAGATTGCAGCGTGCGGTATTTCATCATCAAATCGACTGATTTGGCGGTCTTTGCCATCTCGCTGACGACAGTCACAACCGATCCCACAGGCTTGACCAGAGTCATTAACGGAAGAACAGTCCAAACGTACCGTTTGCACATTTCTATGTACGTTTCTGGTTCCTGCGGTATAAACTTGGTTTTTCTTATTTCTTCTGGATAATCCTGGGCTGCTGGTTTTTGGCCATAGTATCCAAAAGAAACAAAATTGAATAATGTGTTTTTATAATCGTTTGTAATAATTGACATTGTGCAAGCATTATACACTATTTAATTAAAATAGTTCAATTTATGGTAAAAAGTTTATTATGGTATATAAATTTTATTTTGATAAGCCTCAGGGCTTTATTTCAGATGTGGAGGTTTCAGGGTGTTTCTGCGAATGGGAAGGCAAGCTTCTCTATCTGAAAAGGCATGCTGACAAGCCTTATGGCGAGACCTGGGGCCTTCCTGCTGGTAAAATAGAGGAAGGGGAGGATCCCCGCCAGGCTGCGGTCCGGGAGGTAGAAGAAGAGGTTGGGATCAAGTTAGACCCAGTAACGCTCCAAGAAGTCGTTAAAATATACCTGGAAGTGGACGGACTGAGTTATGTCTTTTATGCTTTTAGGGTCAGATTGGATAAGGCACCTCAAATCAAATTAGAGCCACAGGCGCATACAGAAGCCCGGTGGTTAACGGTCGAAGAAGCGTTGAAGCTCCCTTTAATCATAGGCGGGGGTGAGATTCTGAAGTACTACCAAGCTAAGATTTCTTCTTCTTGAGCTTGATGGCTCCGCAATTGCTGCAGACGACTTCTGTTCTTTTGGTGAAAAAGCCGACATCTTCTTTCACGATGATAAGGAATTTTTACTATTTAAGCCTGCGCAGTCCAAATCCACCTGCGACAAGGGCTATTCCCCCCACAATATACCAAACAGTTCTACTGCTATAATGGCCGGTCATTTCACCCATGATTTTTTCACCTGTTTTCTGCGTAGATATAATGCCCAGCACAACAAGGACA
>CAZFXE010000030.1:0-4971 GCA_964522945.1 uncultured bacterium | reverse complement strand
TTTTTCAAGCCGATCACTGCATACGCTATAATGAGCGGTGACTGGTGTTCAGAAGTGAGCTCTTCCGATCTGCTCCGACTAAAATTGCAATGGTGCCAAGAATGCGTCCCATAAAATACCTCATAGGTTAAAATCGGTTTACTCTACCCATCTTATCAAGCTAGGATTTTTTCTTCTTGAGCTTGATGGCTCCGGAATTGATGCAGTAGCGGGTTTTGGCAGGTTTAGGGCCGTCATGGAAAAGATGGCCGAGATGTCCTCCGCAGTTGCTGCAGACTACTTCTGTTCTTTTGGTGAAAAAGCCGACGTCTTCTTTCAAGGTGATATTGCTAACATTGACGGGTTCAATGAAGCTGGGCCAGCCAGTGCCGGATTTGAACTTAGCCTCGGAGCTAAAAAGAGGCTCTCCGCATCCCGCGCAGATATAAGTGCCCTCATCGGTGCAGTCCCAATATTCTCCTGAAAAGGCCTTCTCAGTCCCTTTCTCACGGAGAAGATGGTACTCTTCCTTCGAGAGCTTCTTCTTCCATTCATTGTCGGATAGTTCTTTTTTGCTCACCTAAGACTCCTATCCTCCAATTGCTCGATATTCTTAAAAAGGTCAAGGAGTATTCTTTAGGACGATCCGGTAGCGGGCTTTGTTGGCTTTGAGACGCTCGATTGCTTTGTTGAGCTGATTCATGGGCATGACTTCGACTTGGGGCTCGATTTTATGCCGGTCGCAGAACTGGAGCATCTCTAGCATATTAGTCCGGCTACCAGTTCCGCTACCGCAAATCGACCGGTTGCCTGAGATCAAGAGACGGACGGGGAATTTGATATCGCTAGGAGGCACGCCCACAAAACAGAGTTTGGCTTTGGGTCTGAGCATCATCCCGATCATCGTCCAATCGATATCAGCGCTGACAGTCGAGAGGATAAAATCAAACGAATTGAAAGCTTTTTTAGTCTGAGCAGGATCATTTAAAGAGATAAAGTGATCTGCTCCAAACTTTCTCGCTTCTTGTTCTTTATCTGGAGAGCTCGAAATCGCTGTGACATCGCATCCAAAAGCTTTAGCAAACTGCAAAGCTAGGTGGCCGAGGCCTCCGATCCCGATGATGGCGACCGATTGAGGAGCCTGTATATCGTAGAGCTTGAAAGGGGAGTAGACGGTGATCCCCGCACAGAGTAATGGGGCGGCAGCCTCAGAACTGATGCCTTCAGGAATGGGAAAGGCAAATCGGGAATCGACCACAATCTGATCCGCAAAACCTCCGTATCTGTCAACACAGGTCCGGACTTTAGAATTGCAGACGGTTTCATCGCCTTTGACGCAGAACTCACAGGTCAGGCAGGCACCGCATTGCCAGCCCACGCCAACACGCTGTCCAACTTTAAGGTCTTGAACATTTTTACCTTTACGGGTGATCTTACCGACGATCTCATGGCCGGGCACTAGGGGATATTTGGAGATTTTCCAGTCGTCGTCAATGACATGGAGATCGCTATGGCACAGGCCGCAGCAGTCGATGTCGATTTCGACTTCATCGTCTTTAAGATCTGAGGGTGAGTATTCAAAAGGTTCTACGGGCTTTGCGGCTGCAGGTGCGGCATAGGCATGAATCATTTAAACAATGTGCCGGAAATTTTTTGAAAAATCAAGCGACTTTGACTTCTTCTTTCTTGTCGACGGAGTTGAAGAGGCCTTTGAGAGGTTTTAAAGCGTTTTGGACGGGATTGCCGCCGGGGATTTGCTGGAAGATTTTATCCATGATCTCTTTGAGATTTTCTCTAAGGAAGATCTCTTTGAGCATCTGGCCAAGGGCGCTGTTCATCAGCTGATCCATGATATCTCCGCCTTGGCTGCTGACGTTCACGAGGACGATCTGATCAATGGTCGGCAGATGACGGACTGTGCCATCGCTTTGGTAGAGCAGGTCGGCATTGATATTGTTTAAGACAAGCCGTTTGATCAAGACTGTTTTGTCGGAAGAAGATTGGCTGCTATGAGTTTGGGCTTTATCAGCATTGGTCATGATCGTTGTCCAATTGCCTGAAGTTCCTTGAGGAGATTCGAATTCAAGCCCGATGTAGACATTGTTTAGATCGATTTCGTCGATGACGATGTCTTTTTTAAGATAGTTTATTAGAGGGGCGTGGATCATGATTTCTTGGACGGTGAAGGCATGCTCTAATTTGAAGCCGCGGGGATTGCTGATCTCAAGATTTTCGATCTTGATGCTCTCTAATGTAAAATTCATATCGCCGATTTCTACAGCGACTTGGAGTGTTTTGGAGAGTTTACTAGCGATCATGTCGGGGAGGCGGGATTTGGCTAAGAAGAACAGGATCACTCCTGCCAATACGCAGATGACAATCAGGCCAGTCAGACTTTTGATAAACACTCTCATGATCCACGATGTATCAAACTTTTATTTAACAGGCAAGAAGAGATGAGTTTTGAGCTAAGAGGCTGCTACAAGCAAGCCTTTTTTAGCTTGATAAGCAGCTTCTAGGGCGCGCCCACATTTAGGGAACTGGTCTTTGAGGATTCGGAATTGTTGATCCAGTTCTTGGAGGGTCTGAGCCTCTTGCATTGGAGCCATTGCTTTTTTGCATTTTCTAGAGGGCTTTAGCGCTCGATGGACTTCAATCAGTTTGAAGCTGACAAATGCCCACCAGGCCCACACGCCAAACATAATAATGAGGGTAATGATTGTGGCGATGAGTTCGGTTTTGGTGCTGATGTTAGAAAACGGGTTGTTTTGCGAAAATCTCTGAGGAAGGCTTGATAGGGTCATGAACAGAGATGTGAACAAGAGCATATGTCCATTTTTCTTATAGGTAAAATAATAGAGTAATACAGTCAGCCCTAGTTGAAAGAGGACGACAAAGGCGAAGAACTCCAATGGCTTGGGTGAAATTAAGGAAACTAATCCCGTTGTAACGATGTCATAGGGAATCATCCACAATAAGGTGAGGACCCACCGTCTGCGGATTTTCTGCTCTTCGGGTGTAAAAATGGATGGCATAGAGGGAAGTTTAATGGGCTAGGAATTATTGCTCAAGGATCTAAACGAGGGTTTTTGATAGTGGGTGAAGCTTAAAAAGATAGTTGACGACCCATTCTCCCACTAAGTCTTCGTTATCTAGTAATCCAGCTTCCTGATCCAAAGCTTCCCCTAATTCTTCATGAGGGATTTCTATATTGCCATACAACTGTTCTAGAATGATTTTGAGTTGATTCAGATCACTGTCATCTGTCGGAACGGGATCCATCGATGATAAGATGTGAACACAACATCTGACTGCAGCAGTTGTGACATCATCATATTTTTGGAGCCATTTATCGGCTCTTCCTAAGACGTCCACGGTATGTGGAAGAAAGAAGGAAGATCCATTTTCTTTAGCTTTTTTGGACTGCACATATGTCATTGAATCAATGGGCCGATTGATGAGGTGTAATAAGAACTGCTTGGAAGAAACAGCGCCGATGGGGATCATCGGCATGGTTTTTAGAGCTTGTTTAAAGGAAAAAAGCCCCATTTTTACGCTGTTGAGAAGGATAAAATTAGAGAGAAGGGAAGCTCGATCCAAAGAAGGTTCTTTTCCCAGGATTAGCAGAACCAATGGAGCTAAAAATTGCCTAATTTCCTCTGGAGCCTCTGCATGCCCTTTGTAGTAGAGATTAAGGCAATAGTCGGCAAGCTGGGCGTCTTTAAGCTGATATTTTTTTTGCAATTCAACCCAAGATTTGAGGATAGAGTTGCTATCTGAGTTTTCTGAAAAATAAACCAGATCCTTTTTGCCCTCCACATGAGGGAAATCCAAACGACGAGCAACGACTCCGCTTTTTTCCCTGGTAAGGGACTCTTCTACGTGAATCCCATTCAAAGCCCATTTAATTTTATAGCTCATGCATGATTTTAGGTTGAACTGCTGTGTAGAATATCTTAAAAATAAAGAGAGGACGTGTTGGGTTTGATGAAAGGTTTCGTTTAAATCGCCATTTGTACTCGCTTCCCATAGTTTTAGCTTTCTTTCGTTATCTAGAGCCGCCTTTTGATAATCTTCATCACTTGGAAGATTGCCTTGTACAAACTCTTGAATCTTTGGAAGCGTTTTAAGGAAATATCGATGGATTTTATCTCCTGTTAGGTCAAAAGCTTCTTGGGCATCGGTCACCTCATCTGAAAGACTGTTCGTGGATCTCACCCATTGTAGATCAAGGCCCTGCATTGAGAGAGGTTGATGGTTTAAATTATTTCTCCATTCTTCATACCATCCAGATGGTTTGAAAAACCAAGTATGAAGTGTTGCGGTGTTGAAGATTGTTTCTTCGTCGAAAGCTTTTTTAAAACGTTCGAGAAATTCTTGGCTCACATAAGGGTAAAACGGCTCTAAGAGGTCAAGAATTCGTTTTTTTACAGCGTCTATTTTTGCAACAAGGGGTTCATAAAAGGCAGAGAGTTGCTCAATGCTATCACAGTATTCTTGATCGATTGTTTCGCGATCCAATTCAGAAGACGTAGGTAGCAATTGCAATGCAGGCGGAGACTTTTTTCTAATTATCTCAACGATACCTTGGTTGTATTCATTTGTTTCAAGATCCATTACCGGGTACGGTTTCTTATTAGGAACTTTGACCGCAAGGCATGCCAGTAATGCCCTTGCTTGCTCCAATGATATTTTACCTCGCGACATCTCGATCAAAATCCGAGGATCCAAGATTTTTGAGTCAATGAGGCATCTTAAAATAGCACTATCAGTACTTCTATACTTAACGCAGTGTAGAACATCGAGAATTTTATCGACGACTTCAGGATTCTGAATTTCTTTGGCTAGGGATTCTAGGACTTCTAGATTAGAGAGCGCTTGGACTATCAACCGATCATACTGTGTAATGAGATGAACCTTTTGTAACGTGGTGATAATGGAAGACGAGTGTGCTCCAGTGTCTTTAAAATCGGATTGGGAAACTTTTAGTCT
>CAZFXE010000029.1:0-14577 GCA_964522945.1 uncultured bacterium | reverse complement strand
CTGGACAAAGCGACACACCGGGGTGTTTAACTTATCTTACTCGTGCACAAACACCCACATGCTGGACCCTTTTAAGATCGTTAAACCGCGAGGCTTTGACGTGGCCGAAGCATTGAAAACTTGTGAGTACACTTCCTAATGTTCATAACGCGATTATATCTCAGGCATTTCCGCAACTACTCTGAAGCGGACATCTCATTTACTTCTGATGTCAACCTCATTCGTGGAAATAACGCTCAAGGAAAAACCAATCTCCTAGAAGCTCTTTATCTTTTAGGAACCGGAAGATCGTTCCGGACTGCCCATCTCAAAGAAATGATCCAAAACGACGCTTCTTTTTTCTTTGTGGAAGCCGAATTTCTTAAAGACGGGATTGCTCAGCATATCCGGCTCTCCTTTGATGGAGAGGTCAAAAAGCTCGATTACAACAACACCAGCTATGCCCATTTTTCTAATCTTCTAGGACTACTGCCGATTGTGCTGCTAGCTCCTGAAGATGTGCTCTTAATCACCGGAGCTCCAGCTGACCGCCGCCGCTTCTTAGATATCCATCTGGCCCAAAGCGATCCTCTCTACGTTTACCATCTCACCCGTTACCATAAAGCTGTCAAACATCGGAACTTTCTCCTCCGCAAAAAAACGACCGCTTCCATTGAGACATGGGAAAGCCTCATGGTGATTTCAGCAGCATACTTAAAACAGAAAAGACAAGAAGTCGTTGCAGGTCTTGCTGAAGGACTAAAGGCTGGAATGCTCGAGCTCTCCAACAACAAAGACCTTTTAGAAATCCGCTACCTTTCTTCTTATACCGAAAACTATCTCCAGCACCGAGCTAAAGAGCTGATTTTAGGATCAACGCTGATTGGACCTCACCGCGATGATCTCGAGATCGTGATCAATGGACAAGAGGCCCGTTCCTTTGCTAGCCAAGGGCAGCTTAGATCTGCTGTGGCTGCCATGCGCCTTGCTCAGTGGCAGCATCTGAAGGACCATCATGGAGCCCCTCCCCTCTTTTGCATCGATGATTTCGGGGTTCATTTAGATGGTGCCCGCAGAGATGCTCTTTTGGGAAAGATTGCGTCTTTTGGTCAGGTGTTCCTGACATCTCCGGCATTCTTTGAAAATCCCAGCCATCATGTCTTAGATATCGATCAAGGCATGGTCCTGAGTCAAAAAGCCCAAAGACTTTAAAAATCCTTCGAGCAAGGAATTGAATCAAAAATTAAATGCTATATAACGAATTTGTTGTCGTTTGTTAGTATTCTCTCTAATGATTAAATTATAAAAGAAATTATTGAGGATGTTATGTCATTATTTGCTGCTTTTTTTTCTTTGCCTCAGAAGAATACAGATATCAATTCAGAATCTGGCCCGGGTTTTCCTCATTGGCCTCGAGTTTTGAATTATCCTCCCTCAGCAAAGGTGGCAACTCAAACCTTAATAAAGTATGCGAAATTATCCGCAAACCCTGCATCCTTTGCTAAATTTAAAGCATTTCTCCAAGCTCAACAAACAGCAGGCCTTGACACGGTCGAGATTGTTTCTAGAGAAGTATTAGAGACAGCCAAAACCCATCTCGTCTCTCTTCATTGGAAGCTTTACCGCACGATTGAAGTGATGCAAGATTCAGCTCATTTAACAGGACTGGGAGCAGCCTTGATCGCCATTGGAGCTCTTGGTCTCTATTTGACACATCCCATTCTTGATGAAACTGAAGCACCCAAAAGAAGCTGGACTCAGGTTTTTTCCTATGGGGCTATGGTAACAGGTCTGGCGCTTGTTGCACTTGCAACCTATCGTCTGCAATCCAATGTGAATCTGCTCGTGAAGAATTTCGAATTGACATCCTCCTCTTCATAAACTGATTCACTTCGGTGTAAATACATCATCTCCAAAAAACCAGTTTTTCAGTGTCCATCAAACCTTAAGTCAAAGATAATATTGACATCGATCGGATGGATAAATTAGTCTCTATGACTTTCTAGCTTTGCTAACAAAAACTGATTAGGGGTTCTTACTCATGAAACATTTCGTAATCTTAGGTCTAAGCATATTGTCCTGCTCTCTTCTTAGAGCTGGTGAAGAAGTCGTCCTAATGACAAAAGACAAAGGGGCTTCATCGAAAACGTCTGTTTCTGTATGTCCTAAAGCAGGCCCATATATAAGGGCTTCATCGAAAAATCCTCCAACTACTTGTGTTTCTGTATGTCCTGAAGCAGGCCCTTATCTTTCGATGGAATATCTGTACTGGAAAGCACAACAAGAGCAATTAGATTATTGTACGCTTGCTAAAGGGGTTCGGATTGGTGAGATTGGTGACAGTAAAATCACAATCAAACCTCATGCTCAAAAATTTGAGTACACATCTGGATTTAGAGCTACAGTAGGCTATGATTTCAACTATGAAAAGTATGACGCATGTTTGGCGTGGACCTATCTCCATCCTACAACAACCGGACATGGCTCACAGAACGGTACTGGGTTTTTCTTTGTGTTTCCATTTCAAGAATTAACCACTTCTGATGTGGCAGCAGCAGAATCTGCTCGCAGCAGATGGCATTTGGCATTCGATATGCTCGATTTAGAACTAGGTAGAAAATTTACGGTTGGAAAAAGATTCACCATTCGACCTCTCATCGGTCTAAAAGGTGGATGGGTCAATCAATCCCAGCATGTCTCCTATAAGAATGTCGGATTGGGTGGGGATCTTAATATTATTGAAATTGTTCAGGGTGCTATGAAACGGAAAAACAATTTTCATGGAATAGGACCTCGTTTAGGTGTGGATCTACGTTATGGAATCGGCAGTGAATTCGGAGTGTTTGGAACTATCAGCGGAGCTGCTCTTTATGGTCGCCTGGATATGAAAACAAGCATTTTCTTAACTGATACACTGACCAACACGGGCGCTATAGGAGGAGGTTCTAAAATGTTTATTTATCGCAACGATTGGAACCTTCTAAGGACAACTGGGCAACTGCTCATAGGAGTGGACTGGGCTCGGTGTTTATACCAGAAATGGAAGATCCGTCTAGGCGCCGCTTATGAAACTCAAATCTGGTGGAATCAGCTTTTCGGACTGTACGCATTTACACAAGTGCTTACTAACATTTATGATTTTGCAGACTTATGGTTGCACGGGCTTACAGTACAAGCAAGATTTGATTTTTGATCTTATCACACGGGCAGACCCAGCCCTTTTGGGCTGGATCAACCGCGTGTTGTTAAGCCATATTTAACACGATATTTTGACTTGTCGATCCACATCTTGAAGTCGCTGTCACTGTAATAGTGTATGACGTGGAGGGGGCGCCCGCATGGGTCGCAGTAATCACACCTGTCACAGGATTGATCGTTAAACCAGCAGCTGCTGGAACACCGCCACTATTTGAGATTGTATATGTTATAGGTTCTGAACTGTGGAAGTAACTGCTCACGTCGTAGGAGGTCGTTCCAACTGGTCCTACTACGAATTTCGGAATGCCTGTAGAAGTCGGAGGAGAACAGGGCCCTAGAGCGCGAGGTGCACTAGCGACTGTCGTAATAACTGGCACATGGACAGAAGAGATTGCGACCCATTGCGAAATATCGCAGAATGCTCGCGCTGAGCAATCGTCCGTTGTCTCACGGCAACAGTTCTCTTTTCTTGTTCCAAAAGAAAGACTGAGTCGAATACCACCCGTTGCAATATTAGGAACCCCTTTCTTACCATCGGTATAGCTGCCGAATAACCCACAAGAGACTCCGACGGGAGAATAGAAGTGGTTCCAGTCGATAGCAGCCTCATAATAATTAAACGGCTTCCGAATATCCGTCCCTAAAGTAAAAGAAAAATCTTGGGCAAACATTTGCACCAGACGAGCAGATCCACCCCAACCGTTGATCAGCTGATCCGAATCTTTTCGGTGGCATTTAACGTAGTCGTAATTCGCATTAGCCGAGAGGTAAGCGCATTTCCATAGACTCACCGTTGTCCCCGCATATGAGAAAATCCCATTGGAGCTAGAAACCCCGCTACTTTTCAATGAATGCGCATACGTAGCACCTAGATCGATGTTCTGAAACGCAGAGCGCGGCAATAGCCATTGATATTCACCGCCTACAGCGTACTGAGAGGTCCACTTCGCTTTGTCGGCGTGTTGAAATGTCAGCTTTTGCCTGAGGTACTCGCCCGATACTTTAAACCGGTGGCAATTAGAAAAATAGGTGCCATACGTGCCACCTCCGCGCAAGCTTCGATAACCGGCTTCTCCTAAGAAAGAGATAGCTCCCCATTCAGTGGCATCAGGCTTTGGATCTGGTGTGCTATAGGAACGACGGTCTGATAGATATGCGCCATTCGTTCCAACTCTGGGCAAGCTCGGAGGTGCGGCGTCTCCTAAGAGAGTGACAGTTCCTCCTTTAGCGGCAGCAAGTGATGGATCTGATGTATTTTCGCAGAAATCGTCAGGTAGGATGAATGCCATTTCCTCGACATCCGCAGGCTGCTCTTCCGAAGATGTCTGGCAAACAGGAATTTTGTTCTCTTTAAAGTAAAAGAGGACAACAACTAGGGCAAAAACACCGATAGCACGTGAAATTTTCTTCATAATTTGCATACTATTAATAACTGTTTTTTATTTCAATAAACTTATTTTGAAATGAACCTATCCTAATAAATCTCATCATGTTATAACAATCTAAAGCCAACAATGCAGCTGCTCGTTGGTTTAAGCGCTGGTTATGAAGCTCAAGTCTGGTGGTATCAGTTTTTCTCAGTGAACTCATTTTCATCAGAGATTAACTCCGGTTACAATTTTGGAACCTTAGTAAGGTCTGACAGCACAAGCAAAATTTGATTTTTGATCTTAAGCGCCTTACCTGTATATGTAAGATAAAGAGAGGAGCTTATGCAACCAGCACATCCTTGGAAAGCACGACTGAGTGTCGGCATTATCATGCTAGCCCTTGCCTTTTTGGGCATGGTCGTGACAGATATCCGGACTGTTGGAGGCTGGGATTATTGGAAATGGATGGTTCCGGTTTATGCGATCTTAGCACTTTGGCTAAGCTGGTATGTCAAACGGAAACAGCAGACAGTCTCCCCGATTACGATTTGGCATGAAGTCCTTCACTGGGCAGGACTGATTTGTGCGATTTTCTTAGTCTCTCACTTGGTCCAATTGGGAACCATCAGCCGATTTATCGCAGGGATTTTTCATCTGATCTTGTTAAGTCTGGCTGTATTTCTAGCAGGAATCTATATTGAATCGATCTTTCTGCTTATTGGGGTTATTCTAGGGGTCTTTGCCCTGCTCACTGCAACGCTCGTCCAATACATGTATGTCTTTATTATTCCTATTATCATTGCGGCTGTTTTGGTCATGGCCATTTCGGTCTGGATTTCTCATAAAAAATTCAAACAGAACGGATAATTCTATAATAGATCCGTAACGACATCCATGCAGATATCAGGCAACTTTTGGCCTTGATCGATGCAGTCTTTTACCATCAAAATTGCCTGTCGAATTTCTTCTGGGAGCTCATTTGAAGGTGCATTATCTTCTGGCCAGGAGGCATCCCGGGTAGCCTTATCAGGCCAACGGGAATAGGCGATCCACTTACCATCTTCTGCTTTATGCAAGCAGGAGCCTAGAGCTCCCCGCTTTGTCACAAAATAGCTGGCGATTTGGTGCCAGGCCTGCTGGAAGTCTCCTTCACGGCCAGGCTTAAGATAGCTTTGATAAATCACTGCAAACATTCCCGTATCATAATGAATTTTCTAGAAAAAGATCGAGTGGAGAAAAAAAAGTTTGTATTGACGCTCTTTCTAATTGAACGCAAAGCGTCCTGCTCCTGTCACTAAGAAAACCAAAAGCCCGCCAAGAACTGCCATGTCTTTCATGAACAATGTTTTTTGTGTCATTCTTACATCGTCTTGAGAGTTCCAGAAATCATGCATTTTAAACGCAGATGGAATCACGAAGACAATCAGCAGTAGAGCGCCAACTCGTGCTTCAAAGCCCAAGAGAACAGATAAGCCTCCGACGACCTGCAGTAAGATCGCAGCTGGCAGAAGCGATTTTGGCAATTTCTTAAATTGCATGTATTCAGCAGAGCCTTTCCAGTGGACAGCTTTAGCAGCTCCGGCCCATATAAATAATGAACTGATGAAGACCCTAGCAACTAAAATCAACAAATCATGGAATACGCCCATTGATGACTCCTTTCTTTTCTCTGTAGCATGCTGGCAAAATTTCAAATAGTCCTTTCTTACAAAAGCTTGAGGTAAGCTTCCCCGAGTTTGTAGGCAGGAACTTTCCCTTCCCGAGTTTCCTCAAGGGTTTTGATCATCTCTGTGGCTAGTTTTTTTCCTAGCTGGACGCCTTCTTGATCAAACGAGTTGATATTCCAGATAAACCCTTGGAAGACGACTTTATTCTCATAGTACGCCAGAATCTTCCCCATAGTGAACGGATCGAGCTTTTCGGCAAAAAGAATCGATGAAGGCCTGTTTCCTGTGAAGACCTTGTTTGGATTAGGATTGTCTTGGCCTTGGGCTAAGGCGATTGCTTGTGCAAAGAGATTTGCCAGAAGTTTTTCCTGAGAATACGTCCCCTGCACCATTTGATCTTCACCATATTGGGTCTTTTTAAACCCAATGATCTCTAATGGAACTATTCCCGTGCCTTGGTGGATCGATTGGAAAAACGAATGCTGGCCATTGGTTCCGGGCTCTCCCCAGATGATGGGTCCAGTCTGATAATCAACGATCTTGCCTTCTTTATTGATGTGCTTGCCGTTCGACTCCATGTCTAGTTGCTGAAGATGAGCAGGAAAGCGGGCGAGGGCCTGAGAATAAGGAATGACTGCAAGAGTTGGTAGATTTAAAAAGTTGCGATTCCAAACTCCTAACAGCGCACCCAGTAATGGGAGATTTTTCTTAGGGTCTTCTTCTAAGGCAACAAGGTCCATCTCATGGGCGCCTTCGAGGAACTCTAAGTAGGTTTCAATCCCCAGTACAAATGCCAGCAGAACTCCTCCGACCATCGAGGTCACGGAATACCTTCCGCCGATATAATCCCAGATATAAAACGAAGCTCGGTACTTGGCAGGATCGTCCATGGGACTCCCCTTGCCTGTCACAGCAATGAGATGGTCTTTAGGATTCAGGCCAGCTTCTTTGAACCAATCACGGACAAGCGCTTCATTGGTGACGGTTTCAAGTGTCGAGCCTGATTTAGAGACGATGATAATGAGTGTTTTGGAAAGGTCCAAGCGGCTTAACACTTTTGTGGTTTCATCAGGATCGACGTTGGAGATAAAATGGGCGCGTTTTCCTTGAAGAGCATAAGCTTGCAGCCCCACATAAATCGCTTCAGGCCCTAAAAATGATCCTCCAATACCAACTTGAACAATATCGGTGAATTTTTCGACTTCGGGCAGGAATGCACGTAGTTTTTCAATTTCTTTTTTAGCAAGGTCGACTGCTGCTTGAGCAATCGGAGGTCTTTTCCCATCGCTGGAGACATCCCGCATAGCTGTATGAAGTGCAGGCCGATTTTCACTATCGTACCCTTGGATCACATTGACCTTTTCTCCAGACTGCATCGCCTTCATTTGGGAAATGACCTGGCGATCGCGAGCTAGGTTAAATAAGGCTTGAAGGATGTCTTCGTTAACGCGTTCGGTGGCATAAAAAAGCTTCAGGCCAGCGGCCTGAGCTTGGAAAGAATCAATCCTTTGCGGCGTTAAAAGTTTTCTTAAATCGGGAGGATTTTGAGAGGCTTGGACGAGCTGAGGGTTCTTAAAAAAGTTCATATATTATGATTAACATCGATTGACATATCAAATCAAGTTGTTAAAAAGGTGCAAGATAAGTATCATTTGTGCCGTTCGGAGCATAGCGCAGTCTGGCTAGCGCATCTGCTTTGGGAGCAGAGGGTCGGGGGTTCGAATCCCTCTGCTCCGAACTTTTCTCCTCCCGCGGCGATAAATCCCTTCAAATGTCTTTCACCTTGTAAACTGACCGCTTCTTCGATCACATAGATTTCATCGAGTCCATCCCACATTTCATTGAGCCGGGTTTCCGGGATCATGCGATGAGGGCTGACTTTTCCCATCAAATTTTCAAGCTTTGCTAAGATCTCTGGAGTACAAGCTTCATCTGATGGAAGCAAAATCCCCTTAGGTGATGTGTTTTCTTCCAATGACAATTGTATGTGGCAGAATCTCACTTTGGATAAGAGCTGAGCTGTGAGGGCTTTGCTATAAGACGAGTGCTCAAATAGACAATAAGGAGTTGCTTCATCTGGTAAAAAAGAAGCCAGCCGGTGCAAGAGGTCTCCGAAAATATTTGCAGCTTCAACTTCATCTTCAGTGATCTTTTTTAGGATATCAAGAGAGCCTCTGTAAAGGATCACTCCAATAGATTGCTTCGCGAATGCTTTCCAAACTTCTGTGAACTGATCCAGCGCTAGGATATAGGAATTAAAAGCGGCTTGGTCATAGATAAAAGCAAAGTCCAATTCCCATAAGATCTCATCGGCGTCTTTGGCTTCATCTAGATTCCAGGTTAAGTCGCTGGAAAGCCCAGCTGGCAGCATAATGGTTTTCATTTACGCCTGAACTGGAAGTAGTGGATGACTTTTCCTTTTTCGCGCCAGAGCGTATCAAAATAAGAGGTGCCGTACCCTTCCCACTCTGTCACGTAATAAGGCGCAGGAAAATCAGACTCAAAAGCCGGATTGGCTAGCATTTCTCTGCAAATCTGCTCACTGTAAGAAGGATCATCAGTAGCAACAGTCACCGCTGCCCCAGATTTGATTGTCCGAGCTATTTCAGCAATAAACGACGGCTGAAAAAGACGGTTTTTCGCGTGCTTAGCTTTTGGCCAAGGATCGGGGAAATTAATATAGACGCCGTCGACGGAAGCATCAGGAAGATACTCCCTTGTAAAAGTTTGAGCTTCTCCGCTTATTACAAAAAGATTAGGCAGTCCAAAGTTTTTCAGTTTGGACCAGATCTTTCGGACTCTTTCAAAGTCCCATTCGACAGCGATCCAGTTTTTGGTTTGGTCTTTGGCTTTTTCTGCAAGCCAGGTGCCGTTGCCAGTACAATATTCGATGATCACAGGATTCGTATTGCCAAAGACCGTTTTCCAATCCGGAAATGCACTTTTCTGATGTTTGTCATAAAAGTCAGGGACAAAGAAAACCCGGTCCCCTAAAAGAGGCCGTCTAGCTTCCCAGCGGTATGGTGATTTCAAATCTTTAGGTTTCATTGGTCATCCATCATACCGCAATGGAAAATCTTGATCAATACTGACAGGCTTGTTATGTTGAAAACTAAATTTCATATTTAAACGAGGTTCCGCAATGAAAAAAATCCTAATTCTAACAGTCTGTTTCTCAGCCCTTTTTGCTGAAGATCAAAATTCTTCTGTACAAATTGCCGAGCCAATTAGGGAAACAGAGGCCCAGAAAGTTCAGGTCGCCTCCCCAGAACTGCCAGCTTCTACCGCTCCTGAAGCTGCCGTTTCAACAAAAACTGTTGAACTGAGCACTGAATCCCCTGCTGTCGAGAAGGTTCAGGTTAAGCCAGCTGAAGGCATGCAAAAAGCATCCCTTCCTCCGACCATCGTTGAACAGTCAACTCCAATGCTTATCGAACAGACTTCCTTTGATTTAGAAGAAGATATTGCTGCGATTGAAAAAGAAGAAAAAGAAGTCGCTGAAGCAGTTAAGTCAGGTGGAATCGTCATTGATTTAAGCCAAGTTTTTGCAGGATCTCCTACAATTTATGTCGTTCTTTTTGCGCTTTCTATTGCTAGCGTTGGCATCTGGATCTATGCGCTGCTCCGCCTCAGAACAAATGAGCTAATCCCCGCTGAGCCTTTAAAAGAGCTTCGCATCAAGCTTGCAGCTAAAAATTACAATGAAGCCCTAGCTATTTGTGAAAAAACTCCGACGATCCTTTTCCATATGATCTCAACCGGTATCCAATCCCGCACCCAAGGTCAAAATTCGATGTTGGAGCTTATGAAATCTGAAGGACGCAGATCCAGCACAAGGCTGTGGCAAAAGACTTCCCTTCTTAACGATATCGCGGTGATTGCTCCGATGATTGGACTCTTAGGAACAGTGCTCGGGATGTTCTATGCTTTCTACGACCTCAACCGCTCTATGGAAAGTATTTCAGCTCTCTTTGACGGCCTTGGTGTTTCCGTAGGAACAACCGTTGGCGGATTGATCGTAGCGATTTTAGCACTGATGTTCCACGCTATTACAAAATACCGCCTGACTCGGCAGCTGGCTGTTATTGAGACAGAGGCGCACTCTCTTGCCAACTTGATCGTAACCGAAGGATAAGTATGAGCTTGATTCCAGAAGAAGAATTTAAGCGGTCCGGCTCCATCAACCTGGCTCCAATGGTCGACTTTTTGTTCGTGGTCATCGCTGTTTTTGCAACCATGGCGATCACCCGCGCTGCCCTCTATGACAACGAGGTCAACCTCGTCAAGATCTCTCCAGAAAAAGAGGCGCTATCTGCCGGCACTGAAAAACCGTACCTTGTCAACATCAGCATCACAGAAGACGGCAAGTATAAATGGCTGACTGAAGTCAGTGAGTTCCTCATGGAAAATCCCGCTAGCATCAAGAAAGAGCTTTTTAAACAGCAGCAGCTCGGGCTGATCCCTGAAGAATCCAGTCAAACAAAAGTTTTACTGCACATTGATCGAAATGCCAAGTGGGAACCGATTGCTCAAGCGATTTTTACTCTCCGAGAAGCAGGGTTCCATATCCACCCAGTCTACGAGCCCGTAGATTTGTAGACTTTTGAAAAAACAGTCGCTCCGCGGGAGCTTTCCCGCTAGCTCAAAAACCAATTTTTCGGGTAAATTAGATACATGCGCGAAAATTTACTCACCATTTTACGAGATGAAAAGACGCCTATCGAAGGTTTTCGACAGGCCTCCCATCAGCTGGCTGCCCTTTTGGCAGCTGAAGCTTCTGCCCGTGTCACCGAAGACCCTAAAATAGTTAAAACCCCTACTGGTCAAGCTGAAGGTGCCTCGATCTCTCACAGAGTTATTTTAGTGCCCATTTTACGCGCAGGACTTGTTTTGCTGCCCGCCTTCTTAAAATATTTTCCTGAGGCCCCTGTTGGCTTTATAGGGATCCGCCGGGAAGAAGGAACAGCCAAGCCGCAGCTTTATTATGAGAATATCCCTGTGTTAAAACCTACTGACTTAGTCTTTATCCTCGATCCGATGATTGCAACAGCCGGCAGCGCTCTTTTAGCAATTGAACATCTGATTAAGAAAGGCGCTTCTCAAATGGCCCTTGTCGGCGTGCTAGGGTCTAGAGAAGGTTTAGAGAAAATTGAAACTGCTCATCCTAATCTCACTTTGATTGTTGCAGCTGAAGATCCTGAACTCAATAGCCAAAAGTTCATTGTTCCAGGTCTAGGAGATTTTGGAGATCGGTATTTCGGAAGTTAATCACCTGCCCAGGTGGTGGAATTGGTAGACACAACAGTTTTAGGTACTGTTGCCGTAAGGTAGTGCAGGTTCGAGTCCTGTCCTGGGCAAACATAAAGGAGGCAAGAGCCTCCTTTTTTTTTGCCCTGAAAAAGTGCCCACGATGTGAAGTTTGCAGACGCTCTTTTAAAAACTATAACCCAGTTTGGCTGCGAGTTCGTTATTGCTGTATGATTTTCCAAACTGTCCATTGTAGACAACGGAGAAGAAGAAACCACTCTGGTGCTGCCAGTATAACTCAAGGGCTGGGGAAACCAAGTTTTGGGTGCGGAGGGAAGAGACTAGGGTCAAGAAACTTGTAGCGCCAACAAGGTTAACTCGGAGGGCGCTCTGGTGGAATGGAACCTGGTTGACGTAAGAAATTTTACCACGCAGGATAAAAGTCCAATGCGTAAAGAAGTCTGTCGTGTAGTAGCCATTGAGACCTGCCTCGGTTTGTAGCAATGAAGCGAAGTTGGATCGAATGCGCATGTTATAGGGGGAAGCACCTTTCTCCAAGTAGTTTCCTTGCCAGTTACCGATGAAGTCACAGGCGACAAATGGCTCGAGCGTCCATTGGGGCCAGAACCAGTCGTAGCCTAGCTCGAGGTGTCCGTTAGCTTCAACGCTGTTGTAGTGGCTGGTGGCCGTTGCCGCAAAGCTGGGGTAGAAGATATTGCGACGGTTGTGGGTGTGCATGTAACCGCCCCAGAGGGAAGCATCGAGAAAAAAGTCGGAGAAGAACCAAGTGCCGTAGAGCGTTGCAAGGCCTCCGTTTGTATGAGCTTTTCCAAAATGATCTTTCTCATGGATCTGGCTATTGGCATAGGCGAGACCGCCGCCTATGATGGCGTTATCAAAGGTCTTATCAATAGCCGCGATGACGCCGCTGTTAGTGGCATGGAAAGCGGGATTCTGGCGTGCTGCTTTCTCGGAGAGCAGTCCTCCAAAACCGCTAATCCAGACGTTGTATGGTTTCTCGTTGACGTGTCGGATAGCGCCGCCATAGCGGTTTCGGTTATAGCTACTGTAATAGCCTATCGAAGCAAGGATCTCTGTCTCATCGACCGAGTGGGGCGCTAAGGAGGCGATAACTGGGTTGTTGTCTGTTCTGCGGAGAATGCGCGCATTGCCGAGACGCTCTACGACAAGACGTGACAAGCTCAAGACAGTCTGTATGTTGCCATAGCGAGGGAAGGCAGCACGAGAAGGCGAGAGGCTAAGAAGAGCAGCCTCCTGATCACTTTCAGAAAGATTGACCAATGTGTTGAAAGGGGCTCCCAGAACGGTAGTCCCAAATGCGTTGAGGTAGTTCGCTAGCTTAAGGCTGTTGCCTTTTAGACCACTCAGCTGTATTTGCGATGGTGCGGCAACAGCTGGGACGCCCAAAAGGGTCAGCAGGATAGAGTTATTCGGGTAACTGAGTTCTCCAAGAAATTGTGAGGGCATGATTAGGGAAGATGTGCCTGTCAACCCTGTACTTGTCAACAAGGTGTACTGATTTCCTACAGTGTAAATCCCAGGATCGGTGACGATTTGGATTGTGGAACCTGTAACGTCGACAGTGGATGTGGAAACAATTTGGCTATTGCCTATTGGAGCAATTTCGATGATCAGGATGCCAGGCAAGACGAGGGGTGCAGTATAGTTTAGAATGCCGATCGAGTTTCCAGGAGATAATGTCCCGGATACTGTAGTGGGAGCATTGATTGTACCTGTCCCTTTAAGAGTTGCACCTGAGTTAACGGTGACTTGACCGCTGCCGCCTGCACCTCCTGCGTAGAGTGTACTATTGACAAGGCTGAGGCTGCCTGAAGAAACTGTTGTTGTGCCGATATAGCTATTGATGCCACTTAAAATGACAGTACCTGTACCAGTGACTTGGAGATTGGCGCCAGTGCCGGTGCCTGGTTCCCAACCAAAGGACGCAGGAATAGACTGCACGCTGTCATCAATGATAGATTGGCTAATAGAGATTGTTTCGCCAGCGTCTGGCATGAGATTCAGTGTGGTGCCGGAATAAAGAAAAAAGTCATTTCCTCCAGCAAAGCCGCCGCCGGAATTATCCGAGGTGAAGTTTAAAGAGGTCGCGCAATTACCAGTGAAATTGAGAGTGGGTTGGCCATTTGTGCTGCCCAGAAAGATGGCGCCGCCTAAGGCAGCACCATTGCCGCCTTGAGTGGTGAGACCATCTGTGGCTCCAGTGCCGCCGGGATTGTTGCTGCCGCCACCGCCACCGAAACTGCTAGCATTGCCGCTACCCCCACCACCACCGAATCCGCTACTGCCTCCAGTGCCGCCGCCGCCACCAAAACCGCCAGGACTGCCAACACCGCCCCCGCCGCCATAGCCACCTTGGCCACCACTCTGGCTCCCGGTTCCGCCGCCGCCGCCACCATCGCCGCCACCTCCACCATTGCCGATGCCATTGAAGCCAAAACCGCCAGCACCACCGCCTCCTCCGCTGCCGCCGCCTCCTCCTCCACCACCAATACTAGCATTACCGCCATTTCCTCCGCCGGAGACTCCACCACCTCCACTTGTATTGAAACCACCGCCGGCTCCTCCGCCGAGGCCTCCACCTCCACCACCGCCTCCGCCACTGGAGCTGCCAATGCCGCCGCCGCCTCCTCCTCCACTATAACCGCCACCTCCACCACCGCCACTGCCGTTGCCGAAGCCACTTGTATACGTTCCTCCGTTGCCGCCAGCTCCTGAGAGCAAACCCATATTACCAGAAGAACCTGGAGTAGAAGTAGAGGAAGAGCCTATCCCTCCATCTCCGGAGCCCCCTGTCTGAGGAGAACCTCCATTTCCTCCGTTACCACCTGTGGTGGCGTCACCATCTGCTCCAGCCAGGCCGCCAGAATTGCTACCTCCAGAGCCCGTACCGCCAACGCCGTTATTTTGGCTACCATAACCTCCTCCACCGACGACAAAGGGAGTAGGTGGACCTGAAAGAGTATTAGGAGAAATTGACACAGCATCTATAGGGGGAGAACCACCGCTTCCTCCCGTTGTGCCAAGAATTGCACCACCACCACCACCGTAATTGCTGCCACCATCGCCTCCAGCAC
>CAZFXE010000028.1:0-14760 GCA_964522945.1 uncultured bacterium | reverse complement strand
ATACACAAAGGCTTTACATGTTCGATCTTCTAAAGCAGATTTTTGGCACCCAGCAAACCCGCCTCCTCAAAAAATATCAAAAACTCGTCCGTCAGGTCAATGCAGAAGAGCAAAAGCTCTCTTCTTTGACAGATGACCAGTTGAAGGCAAAAACTCAAGAATTCCGAGAGAGGGTTGCCGGGGGTGAATCTTTAGATCAAATTCTGCCTGAAGCCTATGCGGTTGTCAAAGCAGCCTGCCGCCGGATGTGCGGTACCGATGTCCATGTTTCGGGATATAATCAAAAATGGGACATGATCCCTTATGATGTCCAAATCTTAGGTGCGGTTGCTCTCCACAAGGGATCGATTGCCGAGATGATGACGGGTGAAGGAAAGACCCTCACGTCCTCAATGCCTCTTTATCTCAACGCCCTGACTGGAAAACCTGTCCATCTTGTGACTGTTAACGATTATCTGGCTCAAAGGGACTGCGAGTGGATCGGTCCGATTTTCCGCTGGCTCGGGCTCCGTGTTGAAGTGCTTGTCAATGCAACTCCTCATTTTAAGCGTCGAGATGTCTATTCAGCTGATATCGTCTATGGAACAGCTTCAGAATTTGGCTTTGATTACCTCAGAGATAATTCAATGGCGCAATCGGCTGATGATCAATGCCAAAGAGGCCATTATTATGCGATTATCGATGAAGTCGATTCCATCTTGATCGATGAAGCAAGAACTCCGCTGATTATTTCAGGACCGTCTTCAGGTTCAAAGCAAATGTACGACCAGCTCCAAGAACCTGTTGCTCATCTGGTCCGTTTCCAAAGGGACCTCTGCAATAAGCATGCAAATGATGCACGGAAAACCTTGGAAAGTTTAGGCCGTTTTGACGAAGGCGAGCCTCGTAAACTCTCAAAAGCTGAAGAGACTGAAGAGAAGGAAGCTTTTCGTAAACTTTGGCTGGTCTCGAAAGGGATGCCTCACAACAAAGTCATCAAAAGAGTCAAAGAAGATCCAAACCTCCGCGCTGAGATCGACAAATGGGACGTCTACTACTACGGCGAGACGAATAAAGAAGAGAGAGGAGAGGCTTTATCAGAGCTCTACATCATCGTCGATGAGCGTGCCAATGAATACGAACTGACCGATAAAGGGATCAAGCTCTGGGGTGAAATGGGCAAAGATACCAATGATTTCGTCATGTTCGACCTAGGTCATGAATATGCCCAAATTGATCACAATGAAGCGTTCGATGAAGCTGGAAAAATCCAGAAAAAAGTGGAACTGCGTGAAGCAGACTCGTTGAGAAAAGAAAGAGCACATAATTTAAGACAGCTTCTCCGTGCCCATCTTCTCATGGAAAAAGACGTCGATTACATTATCGCTGAAGAAAAAATCGTCATTATTGATGAGAATACAGGCCGCCCTCAGCCAGGCCGCCGCTTCTCCGATGGCCTCCATCAGGCAATCGAAGCTAAAGAAGGCGTTGCGATCCAAGGCGAAACGCAAACCTATGCAACAATCACGCTGCAAAATTATTTCCGCCTCCATGAGAAAATTGCCGGTATGACCGGTACGGCTATGACAGAGGCCAATGAATTTAGAGAGATCTACAAGATTGAAGTCCTCTCTATTCCGACACATAGAAAAGCTCAGCGGCAAGACTTTGATGACGAAGTCTACATGACAGAAAGGGAAAAATATAATGCGATCTTAAAAGAGATCGAAGAGGTCCACAAGCAAGGCCGTCCGATTTTGATCGGAACAGAATCCGTTGAGGTTTCTGAGAAATTATCCCGTATTCTCAAGCAAAACAAGCTAGAGCACACCGTGCTTAATGCGAAGAACCACGCTAAAGAAGCTGAGATCATCGCAATGGCCGGCCGCAGAAGTGCGATCACAGTAGCGACCAACATGGCAGGCCGTGGAACAGACATCAAACTCGAAGCTGGTGTTGCTGAAATTGGCGGACTCGAAGTCATCGGAACAACCCGCCATCAGTCTCGCCGTATCGATAGACAGCTCAGAGGCCGCTGCGCCCGTCAAGGCGATCCTGGCAGCTCTAAGTTTTATGTCTCGTTTGAAGACTCGCTCCTCAGACTTTTCACCTCACCTAGAATCACTTCGTTTTTACAACGATTCCGTCCTCCTGAAAATGAGCCGATCTCTGCAAAAGTCCTGAATAAATCAATTGAAACAGCTCAGAAAAGAGTCGAGCAAAGAAACTATCAGATGCGCAAGCATACGCTGGAATATGACGATGTCATGAACAAACAGCGTGCTGAGATCTATGCATTCCGCAATGAAGTTCTCAGAAGCAAAACTCCGATCAAAGTTGCAGAAGAGGTTCTTGAAAGCCTTTGTCTACAAATGGCCCAGACATTTTTAGTGAATCGTTCTACAGAAGGTGGCTGGAACCCTGAAGGCTACCGTCAGTGGCTGATGCTCCATTTCCCTGTCACGTTTGAAGCTCAGGAATTTGACAACGATTATCTCCAGCTGACCGATATTGAAAATGCAGCAATGGAAAAAGTCGTGACATCTTTCCGTCATAAGATCGCCCATGAAAATGAGGTGATAGAAGCTGTCCAGATGGGAGCTCCTGCAAATGCCGAAAGACTAGATGCCGAAGGAATACTCACAGAAGTTGTTCGCAGCGTCTTGATCCGTAGTATTGACCGTCTCTGGCAAGAGCACCTGCTCAATATCGATCACTTAAGAACAGAGGTTCATTTAAGAGTTGTAGGTCAGAAAGATCCTCTCTTAGAATTTAAACATGAAGCATTCCTGCTTTTTGATGCGTTCAGTGCAAATCTCAAAACGGAGATTGCTCATGCGCTCTTTAAATTTAAGATGATGGTGCCGGATGCTACACCTCCGACAGATGAAGCTCCTAGAGAAGTGCCTGAGGAAATCACGTTAGAACATGAAGCGAGCTTCCGCACGAATCTCTCTCTCATGCCGGAATTAGAGTTTAGACAAGAAAGTTAGTGAACTCTTCTTAAGAAGGCCGTGTAGAGATTTTTTTCGACAGAAGTAGGAAGCTCAGTTAATGGAGCTACGTGGCTGTCGTTAGCTTCGATCCAAGCACCATTTTTTCTCACATAAGAAAAATAGTGACCGTCGCTTGGAGAATCTCCACGGTGCATAACAAGAGTATGGATCTCATAATTTACGTTATTTTCATCAACAACAGCCGTGATCTTGTTATTTGCTGGCAAGGTAATCGCTGAATGATTTTTAGATAGATCATCATTAAATCTCTTAAACTGGAGAGTGACATATTCTGGGGCTTTACCTTCTAATGATTGAATAACAAAGCGTTCCTTAGAGGCTTGATAAGTACCTTGGATCCCATTTAGATCGCCAGTGTAGTCATAAGCAAGAGGTACGGGCCTCAATTCTAATTGTGAAGTCACTAAAGCTTGCAGTGTTGTGTCCTTATTCGGTATTTCAAAAGGAAGAATTGAGGCGATGCTCACACCTTTTTGAAGCTCTTTATGAGTTGAATCGTTTTTTTGAACCCATTCCCTTTCGGTTCCGAATTTAGGGATAAAGTTACTCAATGCTGTTTTCAGTTTAGAGTCGATGTTTTCAGGAATGATATTCATGCTAGGCCGACCATTTTCGTTTAGTCCACCTCTTAGAAGCTCTAGCAAAGGATCAAGAATGTGATAAAGCAGTTCGCATGCATCTTGCTCCGACCAGCCGCTAAAAGCTGGATCAAATCCTCGAAGCGCATTCAGCCAGACAAAGTCTTTTTTATCTGTGTTATAAGTTCTTAGAGCTTGATTGAGAGTAATAGAAGCCTCTCTTGATGCCTCCAAATTTTTCAGTCGGACTCTATCAGGAGAGCTTGACCAAGGCAAGTAATAAGAGCTTTCTTCAATTGCAATTTCTTCTTCTAAGAGTGCAATTTTTTCCGCTTCTTTATTGATTTTCTCGTTATGTGCATTGATTAAAACTGGGATTATTTCTGGCATGTTCATCAGAGCTTGGAAGATAGCGTTGATAAAGCAGATATTATTTCCGTTCCTAAGAGGACGGATACCAGCAACTTTTCCGGCTTCAGCAGTATTAGATTGAGTGGTCTTTGTTTGAGTTGCTGAGGCAGATGTCGAACCTTGGGTATTGAGTTGTCCTTTTGAAGCGAGGTTAGCATATTTAGGTGTAGACTTTTTCGAGGTATCGGAAGAAAAAAGAGTTGTAACCCAATTGAAAATCGCTGCAAAAAATCGATAAACAAAATTATGAGCAGTTTGTGCTGTTTCAGATTGTGTCGATTTTTCAATTTTTTTCACATTCTGCTGGACGCTTGGTAGAAGTGGAGATTTAGGGGTAGTCTCTGAAGCCTTGGTCGAGCTGGCAACTGTAGTTGAGGAGCCTTTTCGCGATTTAGCTGAAGCCTCGGGTTTGGTCAAGCCAGTTAGGGGCGTAATCGAGTTTCTCAGGAGCAGGTCTTGCGGGTTTGGTAGATACGCAGGGTTGGAGAGGGTCGCTGAAGTCTTGATCGGGCTGGCAACAGTTAGGGACTCTCTTAGCGATTTACAGGTCTCTTCAGAGAGAGGGAATTCGATCTTATTCTTTTCATTATAGAGGATATTTACTCTGAATTTTCCCTCATTTTCTGGCAGTTCAAATGAGACTGTGAACTCCTTACTAGCCATTAGTTTGGTGTAATGGTCTTGGGATTGTTGTTGTACTTTGACGAGTACTCGTTTGAAGATATCAGTCATGACGGCAGTTGCCTTTTTGGCAGTCGTACTGTCTACCGGGTTAAGGCCTAGGGTGACTTGGGTAACCCTTGGATTAGCCGGGGTGGCAAATGTGAAAGTAGCTGTTCTATTTGTCATAGTATTAGTTTTTGTTTATTAATATTTTAACACAACGGCAAAATTAATAGTATGAATTAATAAAAAATTTATAGAAAGCCCAACCCCTTCTGTTTGAAGGGGTTATGGCTTATTCTTGAGAGGAGCTTTTAAACCCAAAGTAGAATAAGGGTAGGGAAGCCAAAAGCATTAAAAACCAATAACTTCCATTGATCTCTAAACGGACGATGCCATGGTCGGAGAAGAAGAATTGGAGGATGCCCAGGGTCAAAAGGTTGCCCGCCAGGATCAGGGAAAGAAGAGGCCAAAAGCTCTTAGTCTCAGAGACTTCTGTTCTGTCAATAACTGCGCTGCCGTCTTTTTCGGCATAGATGGGGGTAGTCTTAGGGGCATATTCTGAGGAAGGCTTAGAGGAGTAAGGAGGGGTATAAAGGCTTGCGAGGGTCTCCTGAGATGTCTGGGGTGTTGGGGGGGTAAAAATTTTAGGAGTCGAATTATCGACATGCAGGGCTGCAAAGCAATAGGTGCATTGAGCGGCATCGTAGTCAACTCTTCCATCACAATTAGGGCAAATTTTTTGACGATCTACAGGCTTCATATGTTTTCCAACCTCGTATTTTCATCGTACAACTTTCGGTGTTTTTTTACCTCATTCTTTGCTAGAATCGAACAAAAAGGATGAGTATGGCCGAAAAACAATATTATGATTTGATTGTCATCGGAGCTGGGACGGGCGGCTATGTTGCTGCCATTAAAGCAGCGCAATTAGGGAAAAAAGTAGCCCTAATTGAAAAAGGCGATCTTGGCGGTACATGCCTTAATGTCGGCTGTATTCCTACAAAAACAATGATAGCCAACGCGCATGTTTTGGAAAAAATTAAACATGCAGCTGATTTTGGCATTAGTATCGGATCGATTTCGATTGATTACGCCAAAATGAAAGAGCGGAAAGATGGCGTGATTTCCAAGATTCGGAAGGGTTTAGAAGGATTGATTAAGTCACAAGGAGTGACGATCATTCGAGGAGCCGCTGAATTTACAGGCCCGAAAGAGATCAAAGTCAAAGGCCAGGACAACGTCATGCTCCAGGGTGAAAATATCATCATCGCATCGGGATCCGAACCGATGGATGTCAAAGCATTTCCGTGCGATCCCTATGGTAGTAGTGGGCAGAAAATTTACAATTCCACAACGATTCTTGAGATGACGCAGCTGCCAAAAACATTAGTGATTATCGGCGGCGGCTACATCGGATGTGAGTTCGCTTCTCTTTATGCAGAACTTGGAGTGAAGGTGATTCTTTTGGAAGCACTACCAATGATTGTCTCTCTGCAAGGCAAAGCGATTTCAGATACGCTAACGGCTGCATTCAAGAAAAAAGGGATAGATGTTCAAACGGGTGTAATGGTCGAGGGAATTGATAAAACAGCAAATGGTGTCTCTATACGGATGAAAGACAAAAGCCCGATTGAGGCTGATGCTGCTTTAGTCTCAGTTGGACGAAAAGTCGTTTCACAGGGCATGGGACTGCAAAATGCTGGGGTGGTGGTTTCCGATAGAGGCCAGATCACAGTCAATGACAAAATGGAGACGAATGTTCCGGGGATCTATGCCGTCGGCGATGTCACTGGTAAATTGATGCTCGCGCACGTCGCTGCTCACCAAGGGATTACCGCTGCGATCAATGCTACAGGCGGAGAAGCCGTGATGCATTATAATGCAGTGCCGGCTGTCATTTTTACCTCTCCGGAAATTGCAATGGTCGGACTTACTCAAGAAGAAGCGGTTGAAAAAGGGTATACCGCAGGAACAGGGAAATTTCCATTTCAGGTTTTAGGTAAATCGATTGCGACAATGGACACCGACGGTTTTGCCCAAGTTGTCATCGATAAGAAAACGGGACAGATCCTAGGGGCGCAAGTCGTCGGTTATGAAGCTGCTTCTTTGATTGCAGAGGCGACGCTAGCGATTGCCAATGAATTGACGATCGATTGTCTAGCGGATACCATCCATGCCCATCCTACGCTTCCTGAAGCGCTGCACGAAGCGGGGCTGATGGCAATGGATATTCCGTTGCATATGCCACCAAGGATTAAGAAATGATCGATGAGGATGTTTTTGATTCACGGCCTGCTGTGAAATTGAAAGTTCTTAATAAGTTGCCTGAAAATCCCGAAGAGGGTCATGGAAGGTTTCCTTCATGGCTGCACAGACAGATTCCTCGTGGGGGCAGTCTTTTTAAAACCGATGCGATTGTTAAAAAATACCGTCTTAACACGGTCTGTGAAGAAGCCAAGTGCCCGAATCGATTGCATTGTTATTCCCATAAAACAGCGACTTTTTTAGCGCTGGGGAGCGCCTGCACACGCAACTGCGGATTTTGCGATATTGACTTTACAAAGCAGCCGCTAGCTCCTGAGACGGACGAGCCGGAGAGAATTGCACTGTCCGTACAAGAACTGGGATTGAAACATGTGGTTATAACGATGGTTGCAAGAGATGATCTTTCTGATGGAGGAGCTGCCCACATGGCAGAAATTATCCGTTCGGTCAGAGAAAAAAATGAGGGTTGTACAATCGAAGTGTTGACGTCTGATTTCAATGGGAATCTGCCTGCAATGGACTTAGTTCTGAATGAGAAGCCCGAAGTCTTCAATCACAACGTCGAAACGGTCAGAGCAATGACGCCGAGAGTCCGCCATAAGGCAACCTATGATCGGACGCTTTCTGTTTTGAAATATGCAAAAGAGTCCGGCAAGTCATCATTTGTCAAATCAGGCCTGATGGTAGGCCTTGGTGAGACAGAGGAGCAGGTTTTAGAGACACTGAAAGATCTTAAAACCGCTGGATGCGATATTGTGACAATTGGTCACTATCTGCAGGCCGATCGCCGTAAATTGATGGTCAAATCGTTTGTCACGCCTGAACAATTTAAACGGTATGAAGAATATGGATACAGCTTGGGAATCCAGCAGATGTATTCAGGACCATTCGTGAGATCTTCTTTCAACGCAGGCGAAGTCGCCATGCTAGCAGCAAGTAAAAAATCTTAAAAGTGATCTTCTACTGAAGCCCAGCGGAAGTCTATTTGGAATAAATGATTCACATGGACTCCTTTCACGTGTGGCTGCACGAGATAGATGGCTGTCGCATCTACAAGCGGGATCGAAGGGAGTTCATCGAAGAAGATCTTTTCGGCTGCTTCCACATGCTCCCACCGTTCTTTTTCAGAACTTGAAGAGATGGCTTCGGCATGGCGGATATATTCGGCATTTTCCCAGCCGGTAAAATTTGGCTGGATATTTTTATATTTAAAAATGTCGAGCAAATTAACAAGATCGTCGTACTGCATCACCCATCCCATCCGGGCGATATCAAATTCCTGGTTTGCAAATTTGGCAATAAAAATCCCAGAATCAGTTCCTTCATTTTGGACTTTGATGCCTAAATTTTCGATCCACATTTGTTGAATGGCCTGAAGGACTTTTGACCAGAGGGCATTTGTCGCAAAATTGATGGTGATGGTCGGAAACTCTTGAGCTGTGATACCCATCTCCTTCAGCCCTTTAGCAAAACACTCTTTTGCATGAATGACATCGTTATCTTGGAACCACGGGTGCCATTTTTCCTTTTTTAAAATTTTAGGGATCAGCCCAAGAGGAGGTGATGAATGGTCATAATTCATGACATCGACCAGAATTTTCTGTCTGTCGATTGCAAAAGATAGGGCTTTTCGAATATTGGCGTTGTTATAGGGAAATTTTTTTGTATTGAAAAAGAGCCATTGCGTTCCTGCTCCTTCCACAAAATGGAGAAGGCCTTTTGCCCGAAGGGCGGGAATCGCATCGGAGGAGATTTTGAGCAGAGGATCGCCCAGCCATTCGATCTCTTTTTTTTCAAACATGAGAAGGGCTGTGGCCTGGTCTTTGATAATAAAATAATCGATCTCGTCCAAGTGAATTTTATTGGCATCCCAGTAATAAGGGTTTTTATTGAGGATGATTTGGTTGTGAAGAAGGTATTTTTTTAGCGTGAAAGGACCTGAAGTAACGAGATGATTAAAATCAATACGGTTGTACCGCATGCTTGAATGAACAGGCGAAAAGACGGAATTGATCAGAATGTTTAAGAAATGCTGGTTAGGTTTTTCAAGCTCAATGACGAGAGTTTTATCATCCAATGCTTTCACTCCGATCTGATCAATAGAGATTGTTCCTAGGTAGGCTTTTTTGGCATTTTTAATAAAGTGGAAGAGATTGGTGTTGGGCGAAGAATACGCAGGCGTGAGGGCAGTCTTCCACGTTTCTACGAAATCCTGGGCTGTAATCAGCGATCCATCCGACCAGCGGCTTTCTTTCAGGAAGAAGACATACGTTGTAAAATCATCTGAAACGCGATAAGAGCTGGCTAGATCTAACTGGGGGACAAGGTTCTGGTCTAGATAGACAAGCCCTGCAAATAGCATCCTGATGACGCCCTGGGTTGTCATATCGACACCTTTTCTAGGATCGCACGAGCTGATATCAGAGGAGATGCATGTCCGGAGTTTTTGTCGCTTGGAGGGATGGGAATTTTTTTGACATGAGGACAGCAGAACCAAGAATAACACGAGAATCTGGGCTAATGATCTGTTTAAAAAACCGAGCCGTCTTATGAATTTTTGTGAGTTCATCTTCAAAAGAATCCGTCCTTTGTTAAGGATTTAATATGCGACGGGTTCCTCTATTCTACCTCTTTTCATTAAATCATATTCCCAATTCTCAGAGAGTTTCGAGCAAATTTCATTTAATTGCAATGAAGAATCTCTCTTTACTTTAACCGGGCCCATTTGAAGTCCATTAGAATGTGGTTAGGGACAAAGTGGAGTGATTTTTTCTTCATGAATTGGTAGCAGGTCTCAAAGAGCGGAATAATCGGCATTTCATAAATCAAAAGTTCTTCAATCTTGTGCAGTAAAAGTTTTCTGCTGTCGTCATTAGTTTCAAGCTGGACCTCCTGTAGCAAACGCTGGACTTCGGGATGAGACCATTTACTAAAGTTAATCGGATCGTTGGGGTTGGCAAAGAAGCTGAGGGTGTAAAATGGATCATTAACCCAAGGCTGCCATCGAATTAAGGCAATGTGAAAATCACCTGATGTGAGGTTAGAAAAAAGGGTTTTATAATCATGTCCTTGGACTGTCGTTGTCAGCCCTAATTTCTGCTTCCATTGGGTAGAGATGAATTCAGCAGAGGATCTTCCAAATATAGAGCGTTGAGTAAAGTCAATCGTCAAACGAGGGATATCGGAAGAGGAGTAGCCGCTTTCCTCAAGCCCCTCTCTAAATAGAGTTTTTATATCTTCGGTCTCAAAGATAGGGTGTTTGTGAATTTGACTATGCGAGGGAGGGAGAGGGGAATAGGCCGGATTTTTGAAATAGTCAATGGTTTCCAGCAGGTTAAGCCGATCGATGGCAAGCGCTAGAGCTTGCCTGATTTTGCGGTTTTTGAGAAACGGATGTTTTGTATTGCAAACACACCAGTAAATACCTTGGTCCGGATAAGTCAGGGCTTCACTGTCCGGTCCTGGTTTGAAATAATTTTCCCAGGTTCCCCAGGGAGACCCTAACCAATGGATCTTATTTTGGAGAAACATTTCATACGTCTGGCTGCGGTGGCTGGTCGCAATTAAAACGCGCTCGAGCTGGATTTTTTCTTTATCCCAATAGAAATTATTTTTAATTAAAACATAGCTGCTATCTTTCTGGTTTTTCTCAATTTTAAAGCCGCCGTTACAGACGTAACTGGAGCCTTCTTCTAAGGGCCAGTTGGGGGCATTGATATCGACATGTTTACAGACAGGAGCAAATAAAGGGTGGGCTGTGAATTCTAAAAAATTAGGGGAGGGGGATTCCAACTCAACTTTCAGCGTATGGTCTCCCAAGGCGTGTATCCCAACCTGGTTCATGTCTACGACGCCCTTCTTTGCAAGCTCGGCATTTTTAATGGGATAGAAAAGGTAAGCAAAAGCGGTGTTGAAACGCGGCGTTAAAATCTTTTTCCAGGTGTATTCGAAGTCGTAGCTTGTCAAAGGAGATCCGTCTGACCAAAAACTAGGGCGCAAGGTGAAGATATATGTTTTTCGGTCGGGAGAGATTTCGATATGTTGTGCAATCCCTTTTTCCAGAGTGCCGTTGGAACCAATTCGCATGAGCCCTTCAAACAACATCTTTAGGAGTAGAGCAGATGCTGAGTCTCCTCCTATCCGGGGATCTAAAGAGGTGATGAGGTTTTCTAAGCTCAGGCATAGCACTTGCTGTTTTTTGACTTCCTCGCTCCAAAAAGTCAATAATTTTTCAAGAGATTCTAAAAACCGTTTCTGTAATTGAACATTTTCTGTTTCCAGCAGATAACCAAAGACATAAGAATCATTCATCTCCAGTGCAATCGAAGCTTGTTTAACTTCAGGAAGATCAAAAGATAATAGGTGGTCCTTAGCTATTTCATAGAAAGTACCATTAGGAATACGCACCATGGCTATGAAAAGGTGGTCTTTCACCGAACTTTGATAAGCATAATCTGCTGAATTGACTAAAGGCTTCTCAAAAACTTCTACGAAGAGTTCAAACAGCAGTTTTAGTGTTGATAGGGGCAAAATGGCCTGCATTTCAATGGGAGAAATCGAATAAAAGACATTTTCAATCAGTTCAGGGGCAATAGTTGGCAATGCTGTTTTCAACGAATGCAGTGTTTCTTCCTGCTTAACCAAAATTCCGCCATTGAAGTCTCTGAATTCCCCAACATGCAATTTCAGGTAATTGCCAATTCTTTGACGAGCGGCAAAAAAGTTTAAAGAACCGTCGCTGCGCAAGATCGTTGGGTGAGGCGTTAATAGGACTCGAAAAATATAAGCAAAGATGGGTTGGTGCGGTTGAACATATTTAACAAGCTGTTTACGTTCTAAAATCCACTGAGAAAAAGAACTTTTGTTCTTGAGAAGATTATCGACGGATAGCGTATTCAGGTTTTCTACCCGCACGCAGATCACTGTGAAAATGAGCTCTTCAGCAGTTTGCGATTCATACGACACCATCACTTGGGGTAGATCAGAGTCATGTTCGATTTGTTGGCTCAGTGTAAGAATGTTACGCAACACCTCTTCTTGGTTCCGGGTCATGAAAACAGTTGGGACAAGCCGTTCAATACTTTTAAGCAGTTCTTCTTTTAAGGATGTTTTCAACGCTTTTAATTCTGAAGCTGTAAAAAAATGGTTCCCGTTTTTTTCAAACTCTGCGTAAAGCGTTTTAATGTTATCGTCTGCAACTTGAAACACATAAACAGAGCCTTTGACAATTCGTAGATCGGGGATAATTTTCTGGACTGCTTTGAGAAGCTGCACCTGATCAAAAAGGTCATACCGGCTTCCCAATGATAGCTGTGTTGAAATTCCGATCACCCATTTCGATGCAAAGGGGAATTCCAACTTTGTCGGCATAATTCGCACTTCTATGAAGCGTGATTTCGGAGAAAGATAAACGGTGCCTAAGAGTTTTTTCTTCTTAAGGTGTTGTGCTGTCAGTAAACGTGCGAGATGTTTGACGGATCGTTTCCGAAGAAACTCATGATCAAAATAGGCGAGAAGACGCTCTTTATCTTTAAAAATGGAAGGTTCTAAATGCTGCGGAAAACGACTAATAAGATCGTTTAACGTCTGATCGAGATGTTTAAGTTTGTCTTGTCCCATAAATAAGCTTAAGTGTCTTGGCCATTTAATGATGTCTATGATTGATAAACGAGCATTAACCCAGCCATTAACAAGATAGATGACTTTTTAATTTAGGTACATGGTTTCCTCTCACTCTCTAAAGATTTTGAGGAAATTTTTTCAACAAAATCGGAAATAATCTTGACAGCCATTGATTTAAATCGGGCAGCCCAGATAGAATTACTGGCGTCTTAAAAGCCCAATGGGGCTAAATTAAAGCAACGGAGGTTGTTATGACAATGCAACAAGCTAATCAAATGAATCCCTGGGTTCAAGAGAAATTAAATGAGATTACATCTCACTCTGCTTGGCACGCTGAATTGACAGGTATTGAAGCAGAAGCTTTACTTCGCCTGAAACCGTCTTTTACCTATTTGATCAGACAAGGTGAGAAAGTCGATCATTTTTACCTTTCCTTTGTTAAAGGCGAAGAGTTTTGCCACCTTCCTTTCACAATCGATTATTCCTCACTCCAGTTTTTCTACCGAAATAGCTACCCTCACTTTGCACACGACCTGAAAACATTCGTTCCTGAAATTATGCACAAAGAAGATGCAGAATGTCATCCGTTGTTGCAGTTTGCTAAGAAAAGATAGTCCCCTGTAGTCTTTTGGGACCGTCTGGATTTTAAGCAATTTTCGTTGATTTTATTCCCTGTAATGTTGACCTAAGGCCATCTTACAGGGTATGTGAAGAGGTTGTTCCTAGTCCGTCTTGTCCAATTTGTCTGCATTTCAGTCATCTACTCTCGTTAATCATTAAGTTCTTCCCAGGAAAACAGATACCTGTTAATAAAAAATTTGACAAGGGGATAGCTGTTCATGTCGGGCGGGGACCAAAACGATCTGATCGATCGCGTAGCAGGTATTGTATTGGCAGGAGGCCAGGGCACTCGCTTATTCCCACTCACCAAAACGCGTTGCAAGCCTGCCGTAGGATTCGGAGGAAGATACCGTCTTATCGATATTCCTCTTTCTAATGCCTTGAATTCCAAGATCAACAGACTCTATGTCATCTCTCAATATTTTGCCTCTAATCTTCATCAACATATTCTCGGGACCTACCGGTTTGATCTTTTCAGAGAAGGTGGAATTGAATTGCTTTGTCCTGAAGAAGACGCAGGAGAAAAAAAAGTCTGGTTTGAAGGGACGGCAGACGCTGTTCGGAAAAATCTCCATCATTTAATCAAAGCGCCTGTCGATTACTACCTGATTCTATCTGGCGATCAGCTCTACAATATCGATTTACTCGAACTGCTCGAGTTTGCACGAAAGACGAATGCGGAAATGGTCGTTGCTTCTCTTTACGTCGGTGAAAATGAAGCGCATCGGATGGGAGTGATGAGGATCGATCAGACATTTCATATCAAAGAGTTTCAGGAAAAACCAAAGACTACACCTGAACTAAAGCCATTTGAAGTTAAAAAGGACGGAAAATCGTGCTATTTAGCCTCAATGGGCATCTATGTTTTCCGCCGTGATATTCTCATCTCGCTGTTAAAAGAACCAGGAGTGGACTTTGGACACCATCTCATTCCATTTCAGGCGGCTAAAGGCGGATCTTACGCGTATGTCTATGATGGATATTGGGTCGATATTGGGACAATCGGCTCTTTTTTTGAAGCGAATATGAGCCTTCTAAACCAACACCACTGCTTGCAAACCTATAATGAAGCAAATCCCATCTACACACGCCCGTATAATCTTCCTAGTTCGTTGATTATCAATACACGCATTAACAGATCGTATATCAGCCAAGGCTCGGTTATCGAAGCAGATGAAGTTGATCATAGTATTATAGGAACACGATGCCGGGTCGGAAAAGGAACAAAGATCCGCAATTCCATCCTGATGGGGCATCAATCTTATTCTGCTCCTTTGCATCAACATCCGCCTTTGCCGCAAAACTTCACCATCGGCGATAATTGCGTGCTTGAAAAAGCCATTATCGATGAACATACCTGCATCGGCAACAACGTCCATCTGATCAACAAAGACAAACTCGAAACCTACGACGGCGAAGGAGTCTGCATCCGCGATGGAATTATCATTGTCACCACCGGCACGCAGGTTCCGGATAATTTCACGCTTTGAGTTTTATCATTCTGCCTGCCATGCTTAAGACATGAAAATCTGGGCATTAGCGGACCTTCACTTAGCATATAGCGTTCCTTCCAAAAATATGGCTGTTTTCGGTCCTGTCTG
>CAZFXE010000027.1:0-14839 GCA_964522945.1 uncultured bacterium | reverse complement strand
TTGGGCTCATAACCCAAAGGCCGGAGGTTCGAATCCTTCCCCCGCTATTTTTTACGCTTCCTAACTATGGCGGTATAGCTCAGTTGGTTAGAGCGGAGGAATCATAATCCTTGTGTCGTTGGTTCGAATCCGACTACCGCTATTCTCCTTCAAATCTTCGATTACTTTTTTCATTTTAGATTAAAAAAAAACCGCTAATTACTTAGCGGTTCTTAAGGTCGGCAGTTGAAAACCGACCGCTGCAAAAAAACAGAATCTTTTTTATTGGTTATTATTTTTGGTTAACCTTTTTAGCTGGGTAATAACTATCTTGGATCTATCTAGTGGATCTGTGCCGTTTGTACGGTACTGCTGAACAAAGTCCGCGTACTCATAAACGTGGCCATTATAAAGAACAGGCTGCTCTGGAGCACATTGGCTAAATACACAGATATCATCATCTGCCAATTCTCGATCTGCAATAGCTAGCTCTTCAAATGCTGGAACTAATCCTCGCTGGAACTTTTCCCAGGGACTCCAGGTCTTCAAGAAGGCCTCTAACTTCACGTCGTCACACGCTTGTTCTATTTCATCGCCAAATGCCTTGAGCTGATCATGGGTAACCTGAGCGCATCCTCTAAAAATCATGTTTCTTGTTTTGACAGGGAGATTAAATCGATCCGCCATGCCAATTTGGAAGGCTAGATATATCTCAATCTCATCAACCCATGTCAGTGTTGCTTTGTGGGCTTTAGCTTTAGCATTGACCATCTCCAGGAGTAAAAAGCTCTTTCCTAATTTCTTGAGCTCTTCAGCGGTATGATTTGTATTTTCAATCTTGTCCAGAAGAAGCATCAATTCGATCTCTTCCAATGCAGAGATGATCCGGTCATCACACGAGGTCAGGCCTTGGTGGATCAAGTCACAAGCTCTTGCCTTGATCTCATTATCCTGTACCATCTGATTATAAGCCTCAATAACCCTGCAAGCCAAAAGTGGTCTCGTTTGAAGGTTTTTGTACTCAGCTGTTGTTGTAAGCCTTGCAAGGAAATGTGCAATGTTTGCACGATCAAGTTCCCCTTCTATACTGATATTAGGGATAGCAAGCGTTTCATCTTTGGCTTCTTTGTACCAAAAACACAGAGCAGTTTCTACATTAGGAAATTCTTCTGTTGGGGCAGTTGCTGCATGAGAAAAGCTAAATTGCATGCCTGGAGTAGGAGTTTGACGCAATCTTTCGATAATAGCGTCGGAAAGTCCTGTGGATTCCAGACGTACATATCGGGTTTGTCCATCAGTTTGTGCGCCTAAAATCGTGATCCAGGAGGGAAGGGAAGTTAAATTTGTACACCCAGAAAGATCCACACCGCGTCCAACCTCCATTTCCCGAGGCAACGATGTCAAACTTGTACACCCAGAAAGATTCAGCCAGGCTCCAACCGCCAGTCTCTCAGGCAATGATATCAAATTTATACACTCACCAAGATCCAGATAGGTTCCAACCACCAGTCCCTCAGACAATGATATCAAATTTATACACTCACTAAGATCCAGATAGCCTCCAACTACCAGCCCCTCAGGCAATGACGTCAAACTTGTCCTAGAAAGATTCAGATTTTCTTCAACCACTAGTCCCTGAGGCAATGATATCAAATTTCTACACCCAGCAAGATTCAGATTGCCTCTAACCTCCAGACCTGCAGGCAGTGTTGTTATGCTAGAATCTCCTCTAAAAATGAGGCTGCCTTTAACGATAACTTTAGAAGGAAATCGATAGTTTTCAGACAATAACTTTTTGAATTCTGCAGGAGTACAGATGATTGATGATGGATAAAACTCTTCAACGCTATTTCTAACTGCCTGGGACGCATCAGAAACAACTTCAACAGTTCTTTCAGTAAGTGAAGTTGATACCTCTACAATCGACTGAGGAATAGGTAAATTGTTCTGCTCGCCACTTGCTAGGTCCTGGGAAGAATTGACGCCCTGGGTGCTTATGGAATTGGTACGCGATGTCATATTATGTCTCCTTTTTATCTATTTATTGAAGCCATCATTCATATTGGCTGTTATTATTTTATTAACATTAACCATTATAATAAAAATTTTAATATTAATAAAGGGTTTTTTAACTAATTTTTAATAGATTGTTAATGAGATTTGCGAGGAGGGCTCTGGGGGCTTAAATCACATGCGAATTCTTAGTTGCTGACAATAAGGCACTTAAATAGGACTAAAGTACCTTCTATAACCCATTTGCTTTAAATGAGTTAAAGCTTATTTGTCAACTGAGGTTAATAGCTGTGTGTATCCAGAACGACCTTGCCCTTGAAGACACGGTATACATAAGGGAAGTAAAAGAATGAGAGCGGTGCCCCTGTCAGGGTGACTCCTACCATGATCCAGAGGGACAGCTCCGAGACGGAGCTATTCATAAAAGTCAGGGAATTGACACTTGGATCTAAAGTCGAATAAGTGAGGTAGGGAAAGGTCCCGATTACAAAAAGGATCAAAAGAAACAAAATCGATAAACAAGAATATAAAAAGGCCATGCCGTCTTTTTTCACACGGACCATCTTTAAGATCATGAAAATGGCGATAAAGCTTAAGAGAGGAAAAATCCCTACTAGGGGATGTTGAAGAAAGGGCTCAGTCATTCTAGGCTGGGTCAGGAAGGTCGCTGTTGTCCCGATAATCCAGGTGATCAGGAAAAAGATAATACTGCGGTGGGCCCATCTGCGGACTTTTTTATGAAAAGCACCTTCTGTCTTCATCAAGAGGTAAAGAGAACCGTGCATGATAAAGCATGCAATACCCAAAATCGCAACTAAAAGGGGATAAGGGGTGACGAGGTCCGCGATCCCGCCTACTAAGACGCCTTGGGAGTCAATTGGCATGCCCTGTACGAGGTTGCCTAAGAAAAGACCTACGATAAAAGCTAAGACAAAACTCGCTAACGAGAAACCGACATCCCAAAGCTGCGTCCACCATTTTTCGTGGCCTTTGCTCCGGAATTCAATCGAAGCTGCACGGAGCATAAAACCAAAAAGCAGAAGCATAAAAGGGGTGTAGAGATTAGGAGCTAGTGTGGAAAAGGCTTTAGGAAAAGCTGCAAAGAGCACTCCACCGCCGATCACGATCCATGTGGAATTTCCATCCCAGACAGGGCCGATCGAGTTGATCATAAGGCGTCTTTCTTCGTCACCTTTAGAGAAAAGATGAAGACATCCAACTCCGAGGTCAAAACCATCTAAAACGGTGTAGGCCACAATTGAAAACATAAAGACGCCATACATGATGAACTGAGCAAAATAAAGGGTATCCATCACGAACTCCTATAAATATCACGGTAGGGGAGTTGCTCTTGATCCATATCAGGAGCAGGTCCTGCTTTGATTTTTCTGTTGAGTAGGACTAAGAAGAGAACAAAAAACAAGAGGTACATAACAACGAACATGATCAAAGAACCTAAAACTTGGCCTGCAGAGATAACAGGAGAAAACGCTTCGCTGGTCTTTAAAAGTTTATACACAGTCCAGGGCTGCCTTCCAATGCAAGAGCTATACCATCCTGCGATATTGGCAATCTGAGGAAATGCAACCGAGCACATCATGAATTTTAGAAAAATAGGCTTGATGTTCCATCTTTTTTTCCACCAATAATAGCCGCCGATGAATGCAGCTGCAGTCATCGCAGCCCACATAGCAATCATGAGATGGTACATCTGAAACACAACAGGAACCTTAGACCAATTTTCTCTGGGGAATTGATCGAGGCCTGGGACGGGGACAGAAGCGTCTCGATAGGTCATCCAGCTAAGCATTCCAGGAACAGATAAGCCGTAAACTTTTTCATTTTTACTATCGACCCAGCCAAGAGCATAAGCTGGAGTGTAGGGCTCTGTTTTATAGACGCCTTCAAAAGCTGCAAATTTTTCAGGGTTGTATTTCGCGACTTTACGAGCCAAATGATCCGCTGAGACGAGTTGCAAAACAGCCGTGATCATTGCTAATGCAAGACCCACTTTCATGCTGCGGACAGCGAATTTATGGTGCTGCCGTTTTGAGATATAATAAGCAGCGACGCTAATGATTAAAAAAGCTCCAGCCATCCAGCATCCGAGAATGACATGGGTCAAATGGCTGAGATTGGAAGGGCTTAGAAAGACCTTCCACCAGTTGACAACTTGGGCAACAACAGTGCCATCTGCAAGTGTCGTAATTTTATGTCCGGCGGGTGTCTGCATCCAGGAATTAAAGCTGACGATCCAAATCGCACTAAAGTGGGCTCCAACGGAGACTAAGATCGTTGACATGAAGTGCATCTTTGGACTGACTTTGTTCCAGCCAAATAGGAGGACGCCAAGAAAACCTGCTTCGATTAAAAAGGCAAACATCCCTTCAGCGCCAAGTAGTGATCCGGAGACATCACTGACAAACCTCGAGTAGCGAGACCAGTTGGTGCCGAGGGAGAACATCATGGGAATGCCGGTTGCAACTCCCAAGGCAAAAGTCATAGCAAAAACTTTTAGCCAGAATTTCGTGAGTTTTTCCCAAAGGACATCGCGTGTTTTTAAGTACATTCCTTCCATGATGATCATGGCAAGCGAAACACCAATGCTTAAAGGGGGATAGATGTAGTGAAAAGTAATGGTGAAAGCAAATTGCAATCGAGAAAGAACTTCGACATCCATACGTCATCCCTAAAAGAATTTCTTGGACAATACGGGATTATAGCTTTTTGTTCAACTCGGCAAGTTTCAGGTATTTGTAATAAGCTGTCTGGGAATTGTACAGCGAGATGATGAATCCTTCTTTTCCACCAAAAATACCGCGCTTGAAGATGTAGCTCTTGATAAAGGCGGTTGCCCCATGAATCAATGCTTTTAAGAAAGACGATTTTTTTTTGCCGCGATTTTGCTCGGCAAATAGCGTGCTGTATTTTTGCATTTTTTCTAAAAAGTCAGAAATCGTTCGATAGGGTGTGTGTTTTAGGGTGCCTTGAAGTGTGATTATATGGAGGCCTTCTCTTAAGATCTTTTCATGCACAGCATCATTGGAAAAACGGGTTCTTCTGCGGTTATAGATCCGGACAACAGGATCGGGATACCAGCCGGAGCAGCAGCGGATATTTTTGCCGTTGAAGTAATTGTCTCGCTGGATGGAATAGACATAATTAGGATCAAGATCAAGGCCGTGGATTTCTTGGATAAGTTCCGAAGTTAAGATCTCATCGCTATCGATCGATAAGACCCAATCATGTGAAGCGATGCTAGTTGCTTCATTATGCAAAGGGCCGAATCCTTTGAACTCGGCATGGTGGATTGCAACATTGGGAAACTCTCCGGCAATCTCTAGGGTATCATCAACAGATCCCGTATCGAGAACAATCACTTCGGAAAATGTCTCGAGCGACTGGAGTGTCGCGACAAGGGTATCTCCGCAATTCTTGGTTAAAATCGTCACGCTGATGTTTTTCATAGAAAGTTCAAGTTTATCAGATGGCCGGCAAAATGAAAAGTTTGCATTTTTAAAAACTCTACTTTAGCATGGGCTGGATGCCTAAATTATACGACCCTGTCCACCAATTCATATATCTCGATGACGACGAGGCAGCGCTCATCGATACGCTTCCTTTCCAGAGACTGAGATATATCCGTCAGATGGGGACAACTTATCTTGTTTATCCTGGAGCCACCCATAGTCGTTTTGAGCATTCTTTGGGGGTACTGGAGCTATCGAGTCAGATCTTTGATCGGATGGTCTCAAAATTCCCTACACTTCGTCAGGATTATCCTTATTGGAGAAAAATTGTCAGGCTGGCGGCTCTTTGCCACGATGTGGGCCATTTGCCGTTTTCCCATGTGGGAGAAAAAGCGCTGCTCGGAAAAGGCGGTCATGAAAAATATACCTATAACATTATCCAAAGCCCAGCACTGATGCCTCTTTGGGACAAACTTAAACTCGAATTCAAAAATCCGGATGTTGTCGATCATATTCTGAAAATTGCCATTGGAGAAAAGAAACTTAAAGAGATCGGTCATGCTAGTCCATTTTCTTCATGGGAAAGAGTGATGTGCGAAATCATTACGGGGGACTTCTTTGGAGCAGACAGAATAGATTACCTGCTCAGAGATTCAAAAAGTTCCGGTGTTTCGTACGGACTGTTTGATTACCATCAACTGATAGAGACCGTCCATATTTTATCGCCAGGAGGCGAGATGCAGCTGGGCATTGAAGAAAATGGGATCGAGTCGTGCGAAGCTCTATTACTCTCCCGGCACTTCATGCACCGCAGGGTTTATCAATATGCGACTGTCAAAAGCTATAACTTCCATCTTTCACGGTTTATGGAAAAGACGGTCAAGATCACGGATCTCAATCATTACCTGTCTTTGACGGACAACGATATTATTATTGAACTCTTTAAAGCGGCAAAAGATGCCAAGCTTCCGGGCCACTTTGATGCGCAAAGCATCTTGGAAAGAAAGCACCGATTTAAAGCGATTGATGTGCCTCCAGAGGTTACTTTGGAAGATCTGGAAAGTTTCCAAAAAGAGCATAAAATCCCACAAGAGTCGATATCATGGGATTTTGTGGGCATAGGGGTATCAAAAATTGGTTTTAATTTTCCTGTATTACTCCGAAATCAAAAAATTGTTAATGGATCGGAAGTCTCAACTCTTTCGATACCAACTGGTTCTAGCACTTGGGTTTATATTGATCCCAAATATGAAGATTCGTTTCTTCAATACGTTGAAAGATAGTATACTCCTTGGTGTTGTAATTTTGTTTTTTGAGCTGCGCTAAAGCGCTTGGGGTTTAACGATCGTAACGTGCCCCATATTGTTAATACGAGGCACGTTACGATCGTTGAACCGCAAGGCTTTCACGTCGCTGAAAAAATTAAAATTTCAGCACTAAGGAGTATAACTTTTTTCATGCTTTGGAGAAAATTTAAAGACGAAATTTTACAACTGAACGGAGTGCAGAAGATTTTTATCTTTTGTGCGATGATCTGCGCATTTTGCATTACTGCAGATTACGGCGTTGTAAGACCTGTCAGCAATAGTATTTTTCTCACACTGCATGGAACAAATCTTTTCCCTTATGCATGGCTGGCGATTGTTCCCTTAAACTTTCTTCTCGTAGAGCTCTACAATAGGTTTTTATCAAGACTTGGCGTTCTACGGATGTTCCTAGCAATTGTTTTGTTTGTTGCAAGTGTCAACACTTTCTGTGCGATCACAATGACGAAAATTCCTTTTGTCGCTTTCTTCTTCTATGTTTGGAAAGAAATCTACATCATGCTCCTTTTCCAACAGCTTTGGTCGGTGATCCATTCAACGATTCATATGAGCCAGGCTAAGTTTCTCTATGGCCTTATCTTTGCTGTGGGAGGGCTCGGCGGCATCTTTGGCAGCATCCTGCCGGGATTTTTTGCCGTTAGCATCGGATCGCCTAACTTACTTTTTGCATCACTACCGCTCTTTACAGTTCTCACGATTGCCTTCATCTATATGCTGCGGCACAGTTCTGTTGCTAAAGAGGATCCAGCAGAGAAAAAACCGATCCGTAATTTTATGCAAGGTGTCAGCGCGATTAGAAACTCAAAATATCTTTCTTTCATCTTGATCATTGTCGTTCTGATGCAGGTAGCCACAACCCTTGTTTACTATCAGTTCAACTCGATGTTGGAAATAACCGTTCCTGAACAAGACCTCCGGACAGAGTATTCAGGCAAGATCTTTGCCATGGTTAACTTAATGACCGTGATCTTCCAAGTTTTTGGATCATTCTTGTTCTTGCACTTTTTCGGACTTAAACGCAGCCATTTGCTCTTGCCGCTCATTCTTTCCTTTAATGCCCTAGGATCATTGGTCATCCCATCCTTTGCGATGATCTCCGTGGCTTTCATCACGATCAAGGCCTTCGACTTCTCATTATTCGGAGTCTTGAAAGAAATGCTGTACATCCCTCTTAAGCAAGAGGAAAAGTTCCAGGCTAAATCGATCATCGATGTCTTTGCCTATCGTAGCGCTAAAGCCGTGGCTTCTGGCCTTATCCTGCTGCTTCAATGGCTCGGATTCGTGAAAATGATCGACTGCATGACGTGGGGATCTCTCTTCTTACTCATTGTCTGGGCATTTGTCGTCTACAAAATGTTCCAGCTCAAAGAAGAGACTCCTGAAATCGAAATAGAAAAGACTCCCAATTAAAGTTGTTCAATAAATCCTACTCCATTAAATAGGATTTATGAAGTCAAAGCCTCGCCAGAAGCCGAACAAGAAGCCCCGTCCATGCAAGCCTGAGCATATTCTAAGCGACCCGCTTCTCAACAAGGGAACTGCCTTTACCCATGCAGAACGGGACCATCTAAATCTCAATGGCCTTATCCCATATCATGTTTCGACTTTGGAAGAGCAGGTCCAGCGCCGGTATCAAAATTTTAAAGCCCAGACAACCGATCTAACCCGGCATCTTTTTCTTTCTGCGCTTTACAACCGCAATGAAGTTCTATTTTACAAGCTCGTTTCTGAACACATCACAGAGATGCTTCCCTACATTTATACCCCCACAGTAGGGGATGTCTCTCTTCATTACAGCTATCTCTACACAGAACCGCGCGGCATTTATCTAACTTATCCTCAAAAAGACAAGATCGAAGAAATCATCAACAGTATCTCCCGGGATGAGATCGATGTGATCGTTGTCACAGACGGCGAAAGAATTTTAGGCCTAGGGGATTTGGGAACAGGGGGGATGGCTATCCCTGTCGGCAAGCTGACGCTTTACACTCTATTTGGAGGAATCCATCCTGAACGGACGCTTCCCATCATGCTCGATGTCGGGACAAATAATTCCACTCTTCTAAACGATCCGCTCTATATCGGCTGGCGTGAAAAGAGAATCTCTGGAAAAGAGTACGATGCCTTTGTCGACCGGTTTATCAAAGCTGTCAAAAAACGGTTTCCAAAAGTACTGCTGCAGTGGGAAGATTTCGGAAGAGAGCATGCACAGCCTCTGCTAGACAAATACCGACGCCAGATTTGCTCTTTCAATGACGACATCCAAGGCACAGCTTCTGTAGCCTTAGCTTCTCTTCTGACAGCCATCAAAATGAACCATGCCGAGCTGCATCAGCAAAGAATTGTGATTTTTGGAGGAGGCTCTGCTGGCATAGGAATCGCCAATCACTTTTTAGGAGCCATGATCGCAGCGGGCATCACCAAAGAAAAAGCACTTCAAGAGATCTACATCATCGATATCCATGGCCTAGTCCATCAAGGCCTTCCTGAAGTTCCACCGCATCAAAAACTCTTTGCCCGGCCAAAAGACGAAGTCTCAAAATGGAAAGTCGCCAATAAATCCATGATCACGCTTTTAGACGTCGTCAAACAAGTCCGTCCCACCGTGCTGATCGGTGTCTCTGCCCAACCAGGAGTGTTCAACGAAGAAGTCATCACGACGATGGCTCAGTTCGTAGAAAGACCGATTGTTTTTCCTCTTTCCAACCCAACTTCAAAGTGCGAGGCACATCCTGCAGATCTCTTGCAATGGACGAAAGGCAAAGCCATTATCGCGACGGGGAGTCCCTTTGAAGAGGTCACCTATCAGGGGAAGAAGTTCCCGATTGCCCAATGCAACAATGTCTATATCTATCCGGGAATTGGTTTAGGGATCATCGCCTGCAAGGCTAAAGAAGTCTCAGAGACGATGTTTTATAGAGCAGCAGAGATCCTCAGCAAACACTCTCCGATGCTTAAAGCGCCTCAAGGAACCCTTTTTCCTTCTTTTGAGAAGCTCAGTGAGATCTCACGCGAGATAGCGCTAGCTGTTGTGAAAGTCGCCCAAGACGAAGGACTTTCTCCCAAGACGGATGAAAAAACGCGCAAAAAAATGGTCGATGCCGCTATCTGGCAGCCTGTTTATCCAAAATATTAGGTCGCAGCTTTCAGAGCTGAATCGTAATCTGGCTCGGTGGTGGTTTCATCCACCAGCTGCGTATAGACCACTTGATCATTCGCATCTAAGACAACCACAGACCGTGCACATACACCTGCCAAAGGACCGTCTTGCAGTAATATACCGTACTCTTCAGCTGTTTTCTTAGAACGGACTAGCGAGAGGGGGATGATCTGTCCCATGCCATTTTCAGCGACACAGACCCTTCCTAGAGCAAAGGGAGTATCTACGGAAACATAGATGACGACTGTGCCTGGAAGCTTCTTGACGGCTTCATTAAACTTCTGAGCGGACGTTGAACAAACACCCGTATCTAAGCTGGGAACAAAGCAGATAATCTTTTTTTTACCCTTAAAATCGGCTAAAGTTTTTTCTACTAGGTCTGCGCCGACTCCACGGATTTCAGGGGCTTTTTCTCCTTTTAAGGGGAGTTTTCCATTGGTGTGGATTGGAGTTCCCTTCAACTTAACTTCTGCCATAAATCTCCTAATGTTAGGGTCCAGAGTATAAGCAGCTTGATGCTCAGGAGGCAATACAAAAATATTTGATTATATACATAAAGATATGATAAACTGCTGGCCAATTTAGGATAAAAACACTTATGAAGTATAGAGAGCTGCTTGAGAAAATCCAGAATGCGCTTCGGGAAGAGAAACCATCCGAAACTCAGCATTCCTATGTTCAGGCAACCGCTCTCCGCGTCCCTAGAAATCTCCCTAAGCAGATCACATCGGCTAAACCCGTTGTCCGGAAGACCGACGTCGTGACTAAAGAATGGAACAATGAGGTTAAACAGACCTCCAACTGTTCTTCCCACATGGAAACAGATGCCCTTCCAGGCGCCAATCTCATCCCAGCACGTGTCCACAGATGGAACATCAAAAATTACGCCTCTATTGCCCGTAAAATGCAAATGATGGTCAAAAATCACGAAAGGGAACTGAGCAACAATATCTCCGTCATCTCAACTTCCAACGACCAGACAGCCAAAATGAAAAAAAATCAGGACGATCTCTTATTCGATATGATGAAAAGAAAAGAAGAGAGACAGTTCCGGATTGAAAAGCCTCTCTGTTAATTCTATCTTAGAAAGCCCCCAGCACTTTTTTCTTGCCTAGAAAAGCAACTCCAACAATATACAAGATTAATGGAGTCGTGAATTAATGAAGGGTTTATTGCTGATCTTTTCATTGCTTTTTGTTCTTTGTGCCACCGGATGCAGCGACATCAAGACAATGAACGCAAATCTAGAAGAAAGCATTCAGAGTGTGCAACAAAACACCAATACCGTTCAGCATTCCAGCGAGGTGATTTCAAAAAACACCCAAGAGATCGCTCAATCTACAAAAACCATGAGAGTCTATCTACCCCCGGTTCTCATTGTGATCCTCTTGATTCTTTTTATTCCCTCTATGCTCATTATCAGGCACCAACGGAAGTTTCTTCAGGACATTAAAGTCATGCTCGATTGGATGAAAAACCCTTAGATAACTTCTCTATTATCCACAGACCTGTTTCTCCAAGCTTCTGCAACCCGATTCGATGCCTGCGTGCCAGGCTTAGGCTCTAATGCTAAGCCGTCAACCGTCAAAGGAAACAGTCCAAAAGGCTGAGTCATGCCACGTTCTAATTCCATATTATCTCCCAAGCACCACCAGCTGACGCCCAAAACATTGTCTATACCGATATCTTTAGCTGCCTGGCGGATCGCATATCTTGTTCGAAGCATAAAACGGCTCCGCTGCGCATCATCATCCGTTGAAATGCCGGTTTCTGTAATGAGGACGGGGGCCTTGAACGCTTCATGTGTTTCTTTGATCGCCTCATAAATCCCGGCAGGATCTTCATGAAACGGCATTTGGGTCATCGGCTCGCCATAACTTGTCGGACCTGCCAAACCTATCCAAGGACGTACATAATATTGAGTGCCGACGAAGTCTGTTCTGGGTAGAAAACATGTCTCTTCGATGTTGCAAAGGAAAGGAACTTTGAAATCAAATTCTCCACCCGATCTAAAAAAGTTCATGGGAACTTCATTGATCAATCGCGTGAAGTATCTGAGAACAGGGATTAGCAAGAAATTTGTCGGTCTCATCTTCAGGTACTGGTGGATGATTCCCACTTGAACAGTTGGAAGACTAAATTGCTTTATTTGATCATAAACAATCGTATGAGCTTTCAAAAGGTTCTTTAAAAAGTTACCGGCCTTCGCAAATTGCAGGAACTGACCTGGGGAAAAAGTTCCTAGTACATAGCGTGAGAAAGCGTCAATCGCAGGCTCATTGATCGTGCAGAACCGTTCGACAAGAGGTTTGCCTTCATAATCTCCTGTTAAATTCTCAACTGTTCGGATAGCAAATCTAGAAAAATACCTAATGTTTCTTTCTTTTTCGAAACTGCCCTTAGCATGAAAATATTTAGGTTCGGAAAAATGGAGCAGGGTGACGATAGGTTCAATGTCTGCATCCCGCAGGTCTTGACATAGATCGATATAGATAGCCAGGTTATCTCCCCTCCACTCTCCCTTATTGGGCTCAATAAGGCTCCATTCAACTGAGAATCGGAAATGCGTGATATGCAGCTTTTGCAAACGCTCAATGATTGCTCGGCGTCCTTCTGCTGTTTTATAGAGTTCAAAAAGATTGGAATTAAGACCTGGGCGATCGACTTCAGGAATCTTCATACGTATCCAGTCTGCCCATTGAGAATTAGGACAATAGAGAGGAGAGTCTTGAAATGTCGCGGTCCCGACTCCCTCAATTAAAGGTTCAGGTAGGTTGGAACGATTCTCTATGAGATCTTGTTCGATTTCCGCATCAGTCCCTATCTTACTCCATAATCTAGAATCGTCCACCACGGCTTGGAAATTTTCTTTTGGATTGATGATCTCAGGACTCGTTAAGAAGCTCCCAGCATAGGAACAAACCTTCTGAACTCCGACAAACCCACCAGTGATGATTCCACATGGGAACAGGCATACAGCCCCAATAGTTTTTTTTAATAGAGTCGAGTAATACCAGGTTGTTGAAGCCGAAGGAGGAACCAGACAGTGTTCTAAAGCCGACCAAACTGCGTTATTGCATGCATTAACCATAAATCCTCCAAAATTAGGCTAAATGATAGATAAATTTTGGTAGGATATCAACCTAAATTCCTGTAAAATCTGCGTATGAAACCTCAGCTCCATCAAAAAATCACTTTATCTATCAAAAGACTCGGCATCCACGGAGAGGGGATAGGGGACTATGAGGGCTTTACAGTCTTTGTCGATGGCGCCCTTCCTGATGAGATCGTCACAGCTTCGATTATTGAGGTCCGTAAGAACTTTGCTAGAGCAACAGTCATTTCTACTGAGAAAACATCGCCCCATCGCGTTACACCTCCATGTCCGGTTTTTGGACGGTGTGGGGGCTGCCAGCTCATGCATTTGGACTATTTCCAGCAGCTGGAGACTAAAAGGCAAAGAGTTGTCGATGCTCTAGAAAGGATCGGCAAAATCTTCAATGTTCCTGTTCCTGCTTGTATTCCATCTCCGAGTCCTTTGTCGTATCGCAATAAGATCCAGCTTCCAGTGGTGATGGATCCGGAACTCAGAATGGGACTCTATGCCTTTAATTCTCATGACATCGTTGAGATCGAAAAATGCTACATCCACTGTTCTTTAGGAGAACAGGTCTTTTCCAAGGTCAAACAGATCCTTAAGGCCGAGCCTGAGCCTTCCTTAAGATTTGTTTTGATCAAGACAGGAGTGAATACCAATCAAGTCCTTGTGATCTTAGTGACAGAGGGTGAAGGCGGCTTGAATCTACCTGCAACAGCTGAAAAGATCATGGAGTCTACACCTGAGATCAGAGGTGTGGTCCAAAACATCAAGACTTCTTCTGGCAATGTGGTGCTGGGTAAAACTTTTAAGACGCTGGCAGGACATTCATCGATTGTCGATAAAATCTGCGGACTGCATTTTAAAGTCTCTCCGGCTTCCTTTTTCCAAGTCAATCCGGCTCAAGCTGAGAACCTCTACACAAAAGCGTTGGAGTTTTGCCAGTTGAAAGGGGATGAGACTGTTCTGGATGCCTATTGCGGCGTTGGGACGCTTTCGCTTATTTTAGCTCCCCATGCTAGACAGGTGATCGGTGTTGAATGCGTACCGGATGCGATTGCAGATGCTGAAGATAATGCCAAACGGAATCAGATCAAGAACACCGTTTTCCACTGCGCCCAAGCTGAAAATTTCATCGGAACGCTCTCTGCAGTTGATGTAGCTGTCCTCAATCCTCCAAGGAAGGGCTGCGAGCCTGTTTTCTTAGAGAAGCTGCTTCAATTAAAGCCTAAACGCATTGTCTATGTCTCGTGCGATCCAGCAACTCTTGCAAGAGATCTGGCCATTCTACAAAAAGAATACACCGTCAATACAGTCCAGCCATTTGACATGTTCCCTCAAACGGTCCATGTCGAGTCAATCGCTAGCTTAAGTCTTAACTCAACATCATAAAGATGCCGACTGCAATGAGGCAGATGGCAAAGTACTTTTTCAGTTTGTCCGAGGCGATGCGATGCGTCATCCGAGCCCCAAAAGGCGCTGAAAGAAACGTTGTGACCGATAAGACAACAAAAGCCGGTAGATAGATAAATCCCAAAGTATGGGGATAGATCGTTTCGCCAAGTCCAAAAGCCAAGTACGAGATCGCACCTCCAAGTGAGATAATAAATCCCGTAGCTGCTGCAGACCCCACAGCACTGTTCATCGGCATTTTAAATGCCACGAAAAGAGGCACCATCATGGTCCCTCCTCCGATCCCTAAGATATTCGAAAGTGTACTGATTCCAAAACCGGTTGCGTTGAGGATCTTTGTCCCGGGTGTAATTTGTGTCTCGACATCAGGCAATGCACGTTG
>CAZFXE010000026.1:0-15015 GCA_964522945.1 uncultured bacterium | reverse complement strand
GCTTTAAAGCTGGCATTACTTGCCAAACAAGATAGAGCAACAAGGGTTTTGGCTCGTAAGACAAATTTACAAGAAATTGATAGCCAGGGGCTTTCCATTTTACATCGCGCGCTTGAGCAAGGGTCTCCAGAAGGAATTAAAGCATTGATTCAAAACGGCGCTGACATCAACTGCAAAGATTTTGAAGGAAATACTCCTCTAATGCGCTTTTGTAGTTTTGATTATCCCAAGGACCAAGAAAAAGAGTTCAAACAAAAATTTAATATCTTATTAGAAAATGACCATTTAGATATTAATGCAAAGAATATGAAAGGTGAATCTGCTTTTTCCCTGGCGGTTAAAAAAAGACATTATTGGCAAGTGGATGCTTTGAGGGAAAAAGGCGTGGGGGGAATGGTAAATTATGGTTCAGATGACGATAGCTATTAATCCGCTGAGCAAATAGACCATAAAACCCCAACATCAAACCTCTTCTAAGCGATTGTGACTTCTTTGCACAGGTAGACATCCTGGACTGCATTAAGCAGCTGAATGCCTTCTTTCATCGGTTTTTGGAAAGCTTTGCGGCCGGTGATCAGGCCCATGCCTCCGCCACGTTTATTGAGGACGGCTGTTTCAACAGCATCAGCTAGATCGTGGCCTCCGGAAGGTCCTCCAGAATTGATCAGGCCGATGCGGCCCATGTAGTCATTAGCGACTTGGTACCGGACAAGATCAACAGGATGATCGGTGCAGAGCTTCGTGTACATCTCAGGAGTTTGCTTGCCGAACTTAAGAGCCTTAAATCCCCCATTGCAGACAGGAAGCTTTTGTTTAACAATGTCGGCTTGTATCGTGCAACCGAGATGATTGGCTTGACCAGTAAGGTCTGCAGCAAAATGATAATCTTTTTCAGGCGTGTTGAAGGCGGAATTGCGAAGATAGCACCAAAGAATCGTTGCCATGCCCATTTCATGGGCCATTTCAAACCACTTACTGACTTCGATAATTTGACGGTCGCTCTCTGGTGATCCGAAATAAATCGTCGCACCCACTGCAACACAGCCCATGTTCCAAGCTTGTTTGACAGATCCAAACATGATCTGATCGTGTTTGTTAGGATACGAGAGAAGCTCGTTATGGTTAAGTTTGAGGATGAAAGGGATCTTATGGGCGTATTTACGGGCAACGCTTCCTAGGACTCCTAAAGTTGAAGCAACTGCGTTAGTACCGCCATCGATCGCCAGTTTAAGGATGTTTTCTGGATCGAAGTAGTGAGGATTGGGAGCAAAGGAAGCTCCGGCACTGTGTTCGATGCCTTGATCAACAGGTAAAATGCTTAAGTAGCCTGTGTTAGCGAGTCTTCCGTGGCTATAGAGAGCTTGAAGGCTGCGCAGCACGCGGATATTCCGATCGGAGCTTGCAAAAGTTTTATCAACAAAGTCAGGACCTGGAAGATGAAGCCGGTCTTTCGGAATTGTTTTACATACATGAGACAGAAGGCCTTTGGCTTTACGGCCGAGTAGCTTTTGGATTTTGGAATATGACATAACGATCCTGGTTTTATTCGAAGCTTAACTGGGCGACAGCTTTTTTTCAATGTCAGTAAAATCATTTTTTTCATAAACTATGCCGCAAATTTAAATAGAGGTATCTAGTTTATGGCTGTTGCTCCGACTGGATCTGTCAACATTTCTACTTGGATAAACGAGAAAAATGCATTAGCTGCTTACAACGGCCTGCGTCTAAACAGATTTTGGGAATCTTGGATCAAAAGCGACAACTGCCTCAATCAGAATCCCTACTCTAATATACTCTCAGCAGGCATTGTAACAGGCTTCGTAAGCCTTAGCCTATTTGGAACGTTTAACCGAATTGAACACGCACTATCTCCTGAAAGGGTGACCGCCTATGCGAAGGGCTGGTTTCCAGATCCTCGGGGGCCCTATTTTTATGCGGCGCTTTTATTAATTGTTTTGAATGCGGCGAAGGTCTTTAAGGAAGTTAAGAATCAACCTCCGCCTGAGGAAAAGAGCCAAGCACAACTCATTCCCTCCCCTAAACAGCCTGTTCCAACGGGAATGGACAAGTTCCTGGTTGTTGTGTCGCAAGCAACGCCCTACTTAATGATCATCACAAATATTGCGGTGACCATCATTCAGATACACAGGGGCGATTCCTCTGCTAGGACGACACTTGCTTTCACTTTAATCACTTTGATCGATATCACTCGATTGAAGCCAACAGAATACGCGTGGTATCGCGATACCGTTTTGGTCTATCCTGTTGCGGCCGCAGCATTATATTATGCCAACAATACAAACCGCTTTACAATTGCCTTTACCTTAGCATTAAATTTCGCATTAAGTCGTCCGACTGTGCAGAAGAAGATAACCGAAATCAGCAGTAAGATACAAACAGTGACGAATAAAAAAAATAAAAAGAAATCATTGGAAGATAGGATAGAAAAGCTAATCCTCAATGAGCTTGAAAACTTCTTTCAAGAGACACTTAATCTATTTCACAGCCTTTAGTCTCTGGGATGGACTTCAAGATGAAGAAAAGCGCTGCAATCCCAAAGCACCCGTAGATCGCAAATGTCCCCGCATGGGAGACACGTGCTGTCAGATCTAGGAAGGTGTACACTACAATCAAGTTGAAGATCCAGTTCGACATAACGGCAATGCTTATCGCATGACTACGGATGCGTCGAGGGAAAATCTCTGTTCCCAAGAGCTGTGGGATGGGTCCAAGACTCACAGCAAACGAAGCAATAAAGATCATGATGCTGGAAGTAGCCAGCCACTTCATGGTCTCAGGACCTGAGAGAAATGCCGTGGCAAGGCCAAACAGAGAAAGCGTCATCCCGCTGATCCCTAAGATGAGTAAAGGACGGCGTCCCCATATGTCTAAAAGGTAAGTTGCAAACAGTGTCATGATAAAGTTAATGATGCCCAGCAAGACAGCAGGCAGCAGTGCTGCAGAGGCTGAGACAAATCCACTGGCCTGAAAGATCGACGGTGCAAAATAGAGGATGGCATTGACCCCGGTGATTTGCTGAAAGACGTTGATGAGGATGGCGACAACCAGACTGTTGCGGATGCTCGGTTCCAAGAGAGTCTTCCAGGGCACATGCGATTTCTGCTGATCAACCGGCTGGCTGTCAGGGAGAAAAAAGAACCCAATGAAGTGCATCAATGCCGGAATCACTCCCAAAGCAAACATCCACTGCCACGAACCTGAAAAAGAAAGCGCCCAGTTGACACCATACGCAACAAAGATTCCTAACGTCACAGCCATTTGATAACAGCCGACATAGAATCCTCTGTTGGCTGCAGGAGAGATTTCTGCTATGTACATCGGGCTAACAACAGAAAAGCCTCCAGCTGCAATCCCCTGCAGGATCCTTGCCAGCATCAGCTGAGGAAGAGCTGTTGATGTGATAACAAGGATAGTTCCTAGAATAAAAATCAGAGCTAGATACTGCTGGGTTCTTTTTCTGCCAATCCAATTCGCAACTGGTCCTGTGATCCCTGTGCCTGGAAGCGCTCCCATTAGAAACGCACTGACGGCAAGGCCTTCTTGGCTTGGGGTGAATGCAAATTGAGCGGCAATGAAGAGAATAGCTCCTGCCATAATACCAATGGCATAACCAAACTGAAAACCGCCAAGCGTTGCAATCAGGTACTTGAACTTGCTCATGAAGCTAAGATACTCTTAACTAATGTAAAGCAAAAGACTTTTGAGATAGACGCCTTCGGGATGGTAGATCGAAACAGGATGATCGGGAGCTTGGATATGCCTTCCAATGATCTGGACGGTGCGTCCGGCATCAGCAGAGGCTTGGAAAAGTAGCTGTTGGAAGAGTGTCGCATCAATATAAGATGAGCAGCTGCAGGTCAAAAGAAGTGAACGAGCCGGCATCTTCTGGATTGCCACCCGGTTGATCTCTCGGTAGCCTTTAGAGGCCATGATCACATCGGCTCTTTTTTTAGCAAAGGCGGGAGGATCGAGGATCACGATATCGTAGTCGAGCGGTTTAGTCCGGAGAAAATCAAACGCATCGGCTTGGAAAATAGTGTGACGTGCAGGATCAAAATTATTGCGGTGAGCGAGTTTGCAGGCTTCTTCAGAGATCTCCACGCTATGAACGAGGCTTGCTCCCCCTTTTAAAGCTGCAAGAGAAAATCCGCCGGTGTAAGCAAAGCAGTTGAGGACTTTTTTATCTTTAGAAAGCTCAAGGATCTTTTTTCTCATCTCGCGTTGGTCGAGGAAAAATCCGGTCTTCTGACCTTCTAAAATAGAGACGATATAGGAAATTCCATGTTCGGTGATGGTGACCTCTGGGGTCTCTGTCCCATAGAGAAGGCCTTTGGCGTCTTCGAGCCCTTCTTGGCGGCGAGCTGCTGCTGTGCACTTCTGATAGATGGCTTTAGGATGTAATAGTGAGACAAGCTCATCGACTAGGAAGCTTTTGAGTTTTTCCATTCCTGCAGTATGGATCTGCATAACTAACACATCGCCGTACTGGTCGATGATCAGGCCAGGAAGGCCATCGCCTTCAGCGTTGACCAAGCGGCGTGCTTCAGTAGGAGCAAAAGTGTTGCGGAGATCGAGAGCGGATTTAAGATTTTGTCGGACGGTGTCGAGAGGATTTTCGGCTGTAAAGTTCAGCATCCGGCCAGCGATTGAATTTTCAGGATGAAAATATCCAGATCCTAGGAGCTTTCCCTCAAAGGAATAGACCGAAAGGATATCTCCAGCCGCGTGATCAGGCCGAGAAGCAATCGCTCCGGAAAAGATCCACGGATGCCGATTCACTAGCGATTTTTCTTTGCCGGGCTTTAGAGTTACACGAGACATAAACCTCTGGATTTTTGTTTGACAGGTGCAACGACCTGACCAATCAGGTCATAGCCGGCAATATCGGTGATCTCAACTTGGTAGAGCTTGCCAAACGATTTGACAAGACGTCCGTCGTTGATAATCACTTGGCCGTCGATTTCAGGGCACTGGCCGTAGAAGCGCCCGCGCATCAGATAGGGAGAATCCGGATGGTAGCCTTCGACCATGACGTCTAGAGTCTTGCCGATGAAGCGGCGCTGACGGTCTTGCAGGACTTCATGCTGAACGGCAGCCAGACGAGCAAACCGGTCTTGTTTGACCTCTTCAGGAAGATGGCCGGGAAGTGTGGCCGAGTGAGATTCTTCTTCGCGAGAGTATTTAAAGATCCCGACGTTATCAAGAGGACACTCTTTGACGAAGTCAATGAGCTCTTGGAACTGCTCTTCGGTCTCTCCAGGGAACCCGACCATCAGGCTGGTGCGGAGGACGATATCTGGAAAACGGTGACGAAGTGTGGTGATCGTGTCGACAATGTGCTTTTTAGAGGTTTTTCTGCGCATCGATTTTAAGATCGTATCATTGATATGCTGGATCGGCATATCGAAGTAGCGGCAGATGCGGGTGTCTTGTTCCATTAACTGCATGATCTCTTCTGTGATCTCATCTGGATAAAGATAGAGGAAGCGGAGCCAGAATTTCTTATCCGTTGCTAGCATTGGACGCAAAAGCTGGGCAAGGCCGTCTTTTTCTTTACGGTCTTTTCCAAAATCCCCTAAGTCTTGAGCGATCAGAATAACTTCATGAACGCCTTGAGAGAGCAAAGCATTGAATTCTTTAACAACCTGGTCGATCGATTTGCTGCGTAAGGGGCCTTTGATTGAAGGGATGATGCAAAAAGAGCATCTTTTCATGCAGCCTTCAGCAATTTTTAAATATGCGTAGTTTTTTGGTGTTGAGAGTTGGCGCGGCACTTCACCCCATTCTAAATAGCTGCGGGCGGAAGTAATTGCTGTGCCGGCCTCAGGAGTTTGAACAGCATCGAGGATCTTCTCCATATCTCCGGAGCCAAGGAAATAATGGACGGAAGGAAAGCGGCTGCGGATCTCTGGACCGTATTTTTGAACCATGCAACCAGCGACGATGACTTTAGCGTCTTTTTTTCTTTCTTTTAGGAGCACATCAATCGTATCGCACGACTCTTTGCGAGACTCAGCTAAGAAGCCGCAGGTGTTGACAATTAGAAAATCGGCATCTTCTAAATGCTCGGCAGGTTCATAGCCGGCTTTTAAAAGGATCCCTAGCATGACCTCGCTATCGACGAGGTTCCGGGCGCACCCTAAGCTAGTAAAATGAATTTTATTTCCGCTTTTGCTGATTCTCTTCATACCAAACCCTTTTTCTGATAATGTACTTCAAAAAGTATACAGGTTTTTTTGTGATAAAGCATCTTTTAAAAAAATTAATGATACTTGCCGCGTCGCTCTTTGCTGTGGTGGCCCTAACTTTTGTTTTAACACACTCCATCCCAGGCGACCCTTTTACCGATGAAGAAGCCATTCCCGAAGAGATCATGAAGGCGCTTTACCGCCATTACGGGCTCGATCTTCCTCTCCACGTGCAGTTTGGGAAATATTGTACTAATCTTTTGAAGGGAGACCTCGGTCCTTCGTTTAAATACCACGGACGGTCTACCAATGATGTGATCGGAGAAGGCTTTCCGATTTCTCTCACTTTAGGGCTCGAAGCGCTGTTCATTGCCATCGGCATGGGAGTTGCTCTTGGCTCTTATGCAGCTTTTAAAAGAGGCAAGTGGCAGGACCAAAGTGCGATGCTCCTAGCGGTCGTCTGGATCTCTGTGCCGAGCTTTATTCTGGCTTCGATTCTGCAGTACGTTTTTGCAATGCAGTTTGACTGGTTTCCGGTGGCCAGATGGGGCAGCTTTGCCCAGTCGGTCCTCCCCGCTTTATCACTGGCGGCTCTCCCAACCGCGATGATCGCAAGATTAACCAGGTCGTGCATGGTCGAAGTGCTCCAGCAAGATTATATTCTGACCGCCAAGTCCAAAGGGCTCAATTCATTTCAGATTATCTACCGGCATGCGCTCCGTAATGCCCTGCTTCCTGTTGTGACGTACTTGGGACCGCTGACAGCAAATGTGCTCACAGGAAGCTTTGTCGTTGAAAAAATCTTTGGGATCCCAGGCCTTGGCCAATGGTTTGTGATGAGCGTAGCTAACAGAGATTATACCATGATCATGTCGCTGACGATTTTTTATAGCGCCTTCATGATGGTATGTGTTTTTTTCGTTGATATCGTATATTCATTGCTAGATCCAAGGATAAAGACCATTGCAAAAGTTTGAACGTATAGATCAGCTTGAACAGACAGCTTCTGAAGAAGTTGAGGTTTCCTCCTATTGGAAAAATTCTTGGAAACGGCTCAAATCCAACAAGCGCGTGATGTTCGGTCTTTGGATGTTAGCTTTTCTTATCATTATGGCCCTTGTCGGACCGCTGCTGAGCCGTTATACCTATTATGAAACTCATCTTCCTTTAAAAAACACATCTCCGGGATTACAATTTTGGTTCGGCTCCGATGAGCTCGGCCGCGATCTTTTCACCCGGATCTGGTGGGGCGCCAGGATCTCACTTTTTGTCGGGATCACAGCCGCTGGCATCGACCTGATTTTAGGAGTCATCTATGGCTCGATCGCAGGACTTTGGGGTGGAAAACTAGATGAAGCGATGATGCGGTTTACCGACATCATCTACTCCATCCCCTACCTGCTCATTGTGATTTTGCTCACCGTTGTAATGGGATCTGGGCTGATGACAATTATTATCGCCCTGACTCTCACCGGATGGATCCCGATGGCCCGGATCGTCAGAGGACAAGTGTTGCAGCTCAAAGAGCTCGACTATGCCTATGCCGCCTATGCTCTGGGAGCCAGCCGCTGGAGAATACTTTTTCGCCATCTTTTGCCAAATGCTTTAGGACCTATCATCACCACGATGACCTTTACTATTCCGACAGCGATCTTTGCCGAAGCTTTTTTAAGCTTTTTAGGTTTGGGCGTCCAAGCTCCGGTCGCCAGCTGGGGTGCGATGGCCAACGACGGCCTCCCTGCGCTCCGCTACTTCCCCTGGAGGCTTTTCTTTCCGGCTGTCTTCATTAGCTTGACAATGCTCTGTTTTAATTTAGTCGGAGACGGCATCCGCGATGCATTCGACCCCAGGTTAAAACAATGAAACCTCACATCGAAGTCAAAGACCTTCAAGTTTCAATCCAAAGCCAGGGTCAAACCATCCAAGCCGTCCGCAATGTCAGCTTCACCCTCTATGAAGGAGAAAGGCTTGGTATTGTTGGAGAATCCGGCTGTGGAAAAACCATTTTAATGAAATCGCTTTTGCAGCTGCTTCCTTCCACTGCAACCATTGACAGCGGAGAAATCTGGTACCAAGGAAATAACCTGGTGAATCTCTCAGAAAAAGAGCTCCAAGGAATCCGGGGTAAAGAGATCGGGATGATCTTCCAAGATCCGATGACTTCTTTAAATCCGACTCTTAAGATCGGCTACCAAATTGCTGAAGGCTTGCTCCGACATTTTCCTCTCATCACAAAGAAAGAAGCCAAGGAACGTGCCTTAGAACTCTTAAAACAAGTCGGCATCTCTGAACCAGAGCTGCGGATGCAGCAATATCCTCATCTTTTAAGCGGGGGCATCCGGCAAAGAGCCGTGATTGCGCTAGCGCTAGCTTCAAAACCCTCGATATTGATCGCTGACGAGCCGACAACAGCGCTTGATGTAACTGTCCAAGCTCAAATCCTCGATCTCCTCCAAGAACTCCAACAAAGTACCAGCACGCTTCTCATTACACACGACTTGAGTATTGTCGCCTCTTTTTGCGATCGTGTCATCGTGATGTATGCTGGGCAGATCGTAGAAGAAGCCACCACCTCGGAACTCTTTGCAAATCCTCAACATCCCTATACTCAAAGACTGCTCCAATCGATTCCCCGTATCGATGGAAAAGGGGACAAGCTCCATCCCATTGCAGGGGCGCCTCCTGATTTATCGACTCCGCTGACAGGCTGTGCCTTTTGCAGCAGATGCACGGAAGCGATGAACATCTGCAGAACAGAAACTCCTCCCCTCTTTGATTCCGACAATCACAAGGCCCGCTGCTGGCTTCTGGATCCCCGGAGGAAAAAGTGATTACCGTTAAAAATCTGACGAAATACTTTTCGACTTCCAAAGGACTGCTCAGGGCCATCGATGATGTCTCATTTGATATTCCTGAAGGGCAAACGTTAGGACTCGTTGGAGAAAGCGGCTGCGGCAAATCGACATTAGGAAGATTACTACTCCGCCTTTATGAACCGACAGCTGGAGAGGTGAAATTTGATGGAAATGACCTTTTTTCTCTTTCTCCAGATGAACTGAAGAAATGGCGCCAAGAAGCCCAGATGATCTTCCAAGATCCTTATGCCTCTCTCAATCCCCGCATGACCGCAGAAGATATCATTGCTGAGCCTTTAAAAATCCATGGAATCGATATCGATTCCGGTACGATTGCAAAAAGCTTTCAGCAGGTCAGCTTGAATCCTCACCACCGGTGCCGCTATCCGCATGAATTCAGCGGAGGGCAAAGACAAAGAATTGGAATTGCTAGAGCCTTAATTTTAAATCCCCGTTTTCTTGTCTGTGACGAGCCGATTGCCGCTTTAGATGTTTCTGTCCAAGCCCAGATCGTCAACCTCCTCAAAGATCTCCAAAAACAGCTGGGCCTGACTTATCTTTTTATTTCTCATGATTTACGGATGGTCCGGTATATTGCCGATGAGGTCGCTGTGATGTACCTAGGCAAGCTCGTCGAAAAAGCCCCTACTGAGGTGCTTTTTAAAAATCCCCTCCATCCGTATACCCAAGCACTTCTTTCTGCTATTCCCCTGCCTGATCCTGTGGAAGAAAAAAAACGAAAGCGTATTATTCTCCATGGAGAAGTCCCCAGCCCTCTCCATCCGCCAAAAGGATGCGGCTTCTGCAGCCGGTGTCCTCTAGCTAAAGACATTTGCAGAGAATCGGTCCCCCCGCTCAAAGAAGTAGAGCCGGGTCATTTTGTCTCATGCCACTTCGTTAAGAGTGTGTCCACAAACTCTAAATACTAATTGCAACATTTCGGTTCAGGAGGAGCGCATTTTTTTGGCTCTTCCTTAGGTTGGCATTTCGGTTTTTTCGGAGGGCATTTGTGACATCTCGGTTTTCTCTCAGGACATTTGTCGCAGCTCGGTTTTCTCGGAGGGCACGTTTTACATTCTTCTTTAGGTTCCGGAGGTGGGCATTCTTCCTTGGGAGCACATCCCTCCTGTGCAACATAAGGATCCCATGTTGCCATCAAATTATTTTCTGCTTCCAAGTGGCTGTTATCGACTTCTTCAGCAGAAATCGCAATAGGACTAGCAAAAGCTATTAAAACCGATAAAAACACTAACTTATTCACAATAAAACTCCATTTAACGAAAAATCACTTTTTAATACCGGCGATGTCAGCAAGAGATTTGGTATTTTCCGCAGTTCTTGAATTACAGATCCAGGTTCTGCATTTAGCTTTTCGAACGATATCATTCAGAAGAGAGCCCATCGATTGACGTCCTCCTTTTTCCGGTGGCTTGCTAGATTCTAAAAGAAGAAGATCAAAGCCGTCTCGGTTGAGTACATCGGCGATGGCATCCGCAATCCCCCGAGCCCGGATGATCTCCAGCTCCATCTCAACCCCCATCTCGATTCCGATTGCTTCAGCTGTTTTGAGCACCAGGCTTGACAGATCCAATCGGTGCTGAATGACAGAATCTAAAGGCATGGAAGGCGGCACATCGATAATATGTAGGGCTGTAATCTTGCCTTTATGAAGTTTTGCTATCTCACAGGCAACTTGGACCGTTTCCGTTTGCGTTGTACTCTTAAGAGGCAAGAGAATGTGCTTAATATCCAAAGGCGCAAAAGAAGGAATTTTAATTTTTTGGATGACCACTTGCGACATCGGAGAGAGTCTCTTTGTCTTGCGATACCCCCAGTACATCAAAAGCCCCACAAGGATCCAACCGATCCCTAAGTATCTGCCTTCCGGTTTCGTGATCACAACAAGCGTCCAAACAGCAAAGCTCGCAATCGCACCCACAACTGCCGGAATAGGAATTGATTTACCTTTGATTTTGATATTGAGCGGGACTTTGAACGGACGGATCATGTCCGGTTTTCTGATCCTGAGCAAAATCAACGACAGCTGCGTAAAGAAAAATGCAATCTGAGCTCCGAAGTTATAAAGGTCGGCTAAAAAACTAAGCCTCGCCTTGCTTAAGGCAACAACTGCACAAGCAATTAAAGCGAAAAAAGCCAGTGCCACATACGGCGTCCGGAACTTCGGATGGATCTTATGAAAGAACCTAGGAAGCTGATAATACTCACCCATGTTGAATGCGAGCCTAGATGCCCCGATCAAGCCGGCATTGGCGGAGACAAACAGCGTAACAGCAGCTAAGACCCCCACCCAAGGAAGCAAAACATGAGCTCCCCAAGGGAAGTTCGCAACGATCCCCGCAATGGGCCTCGCTTCATATGTCGTGCCCAGTTCATACGGAGTCAGAATAGAAAAGCCGATGACCGTCAATCCCAAATACATGAAAAGCACGACAGCCATCGTGATCATAATGGCACGAGGAACCGTCCGAATCGGTTTTTTCGTTTCAGAACTCAGCTGCGCAATCGATTCAATGCCAGTATAAGCGACCATCGCCATGGCAGTTCCTTTGATGAACTCGCTCCAAGTCGGAGAATCTGCTGATGCTCCCCCTATCGAGATCCCGCTGATCACCTTGGATAAATTTTCTGCTGTAAAAAGCCCGACTAAAATAATGAAGACCTGCGTGATCACCGTAAAAAACATCAGCATAAAACTCGCCCGGGTCGATTGCTTGACTCCGAGGACGTTCATGACTAAAAGAAGCGCAATTAATCCGATCGTAAAGAGAACCTGGACATCCGCTTCTCTGATCTGAGGAAAAAAATGAATCAGGTAAGGACCAACAGTAAAAGCCGAGATAGCAATCGTCACAATATAATCGAGTAAAAGCCCCCATCCCGCAATAAAAGAAATCAGGTCGTTAAATGCATGGCGGGCATAGCTGGCTGATCCTCCCGATTCCTGAAAAGCCGCGGACATTTCGGCATAAGATAAAGCTGTGCAGACAAAGACAATCCCTGCCAAGACCATCGCAATAGGCGTCGCACCTAAAGCAAAAAAAGCGGTGATCCCCAAGGCGTAGTAGATGGATGAGCCCAGATCCCCATAGCCAATAGCAAAGAGGTCGAAGACTCCTAGAACGCGTTTGAGAGCTCCACGATCGATTTGAGGAATATTCGTGATAGGTGAATCTTTTCGAGCCATAAAAACCAGATATGAAGATTCACATTTTTTTTAGCAAGTCTGCTGTTAATTAAAATAGCAAATCGTTATACTGTCCGAAAAAAAATGCGTCTGATCAACAGATCGCAAAAAATTTAAGGAGACTAACCATGGCAATAGAAATACTTAACAACTTAAAAATCCTAACATTTTCAAGGTTGGAAGCGCATTCAGATCGTTTTCCTCAAGATACTGTAACAAGGAATCTTATGCGGGCATCGATCTGGGGCACTTTAAGCTCTGGCGCTACAGCAGTAACCTCTTTTATTTTTAGCAGATTTCTCGTGCAAGAAGGCGCTTGGAAAGCGCTAGCTCCACACATTTTTAAGGCAAGTCTGACTAGCTGCGGAATGTTTGCAGCTGTTGCGGCTTACGGTATTTACAAGTCTATTAAAAGCAGAGCAGACGACTCTGCTTTAGCTAAGCTCAATGAAAGAGTGTCACTTGTTACAAAAAGCTGTGCACTGGTTGGTTTCATTGGAGCTGCAGCTGCTTGGGCATCTAAATTTGCCCCATCAAATATTCATGTAAGCTTGCTGACAAAACATTCACTGTCACCACTCCTAGGGTTAGGCACTGCGGGATCGATTCTCTGGATTTTCCTTATTTCGCAAAATCAACAACCTGCTAAAACGAACGAGGGAAAATACGTCTGATCAACAGATCGAAAAAATTTAAGGAGACTGACCATGGCAATAGAACTACTTAACGCATTGACACACATGACATTCTCAGGCTTAAAAGCACCCAAAATAGAAGGCGATGTAGTAAACAATCTTTTGCGGGTATCGATCTGGGGTGCTGTAGGCTCTGGTGCTACAGCGTTAGTCTCTTTCATTTTTGGCAGATCTTTAGTGCAAGAAGGCACTTGGAAAGCGCTAGCTCCACACATTTTTAAGGCAAGTCTGGTTAGCTGCGCAACGTTTACCCTATTTGCTGCTTTTTTAAGTTGTAAACTTTGGCAAATGCACAAGACTGGGAAAACAGCAGCTTCAATCAGAATACTCAATGTTCAAGTGTATTTTCTAGAAAATAGATTGATAACTGTTTCTTCAATTGGAGGAATTGCTGCAGCTCTTGTCAGTAGTCGTTTAAACTTAAACCAGGGGATAAAATCGCTTGCTGAACGTTGCCTCTTTCCTCTCATGTGGGAGGCGCTCACTACTTGTGCCATTGCAATTTTTCATGATTATCAACAAAACCAAATAGAAAAATAATGACTCAATCTTTTGACCTTGCTTGGATCGTTGTTAAAGACTTAAAAACAGCTGTGAAGTTCTACACAGAAATCGTCGGCCTGAAACTCTTGAAACTCCATGAAGAGTTCGGCTGGGCAGAGCTTCAAGGCCCAAATGGCGGAGCCATGCTAGGGATCGCTCAAGAAAACGGTAACGACCCTATCAAAGCCGGCAATAACGCTTGTTTAACTTTCACAGTTGAAAACCTTGAAACATCCCGCGACTCTTTCTTACAAAAGGGAGCTAAGTTCGTTGGAGAAATCATCGAAGTTCCTGGACATGTGAAGTTGCTCACAGGAGTCGATGCTGACGGCAATCATTTCCAGCTCGCTGAAGTGTTGAACTAGGATTATATCTTTAGGCACCGAAAACCAGTCATTAAAGAAATCGAAGACCCCTAAAACACGTTTAAGAGCTCCACGGTCGATTTGAAAAATATTCTTGGTAGGCGATTCTTTTGGGGCCATAAGAACAAGATATGAAGATTCATATTCTTTTTAGTAAGACCAGTGTTATTAAAATTGGCAAATTGGTACAATCTCTGAGAAAAATGCACCAAACTAAAATTTAAGGAGATAACCATGGCAATAAAACTTTTCACAAGTCTGACAGGGAAAGCATTCTCACCACTTTTAACGCCCACAGACGACCAAGCAGTAACACTAAATTGTCACAAGATCTCATTGCGAGGCGCTCTGATCTGTGGCGGCACAGCATTGGTCTCTTTCATTTTCAACAGATTTCTTGCCCAAGAAGGGGCTTTGAAAGCACTCGCTCCTCATGTTTTAAAGGCAAGTCTGTACAGCTGTGCCACGTTTGTATTTTTTGCAAAGTGCATTAATCGTAAAATTTGTAATACAGTTTCTCACTATGTAAAAGTGGGCAAGGACGATCCTGTCTATGACAAAAAATTCAATAACAGCATGTCATCTGTTGCAAAAGGCTTTGCACTTGTTGGGTTGATGGAAACCGCAGCTGCCTTTGCATTCAAATTTGTGGCACCAAACTCTCTAATCAGCTCGCTTGCAGAACGTTCATTGTCCCCACTCCTAGGTTTAGGAACTGCGGGATCAGTTCTCTTTGTTTTTCTTAATCGGCAGCAAGCATTAATGGGAAAAAAGAATAGCTAAATCTTTTGATCTGGCTTAGATGGTTGTTAAAGAGATAAAAAAGCTGTGAAGTTCTATCCAGAGACAGCCGGTCTAAAACTCCATGAAGAGTTCGGCTGGGCAGAGCTTCAAGGCCCAAATCGCGGAGCTATAGGGATCGCTCAAGAAAACGGTAACGACCCTATCAAAGCCGGCAATAACACCTATTTAACGTTCACAGTCGAAAACCTTGAAAAATACGGTAATCACTTCCAGCTCGCTGAAGTGTTGGGCAATTAATTCTTAATGACCTTAGCTAAGATAGCTTGGGCAATTTCTAGTGACATATCCATGATGGTCTCAAAGCGGGACTCGCCGTCAAAGTAAGGATCGGGAAGGTCC
>CAZFXE010000025.1:11408-15107 GCA_964522945.1 uncultured bacterium | reverse complement strand
TCAAATTATTACTTAGCCGTCTATCGCCCGCTCAAAAGAAGCTGGTCATGGGCTATATGAATCCGAACGACCTCCTCTCTTGCCTCCTTCATGATGTAGAAGGATCCACAGACAACGAGCAGCTCTTCGGTGGATAGTGCTTTGTTAATACTTTCTTGAATAGAGACCCCTGCGGTAAAACGGTAAAACCCGTCTTGCTGCAGAATTGCACACATCTCTTGGACTGAGATCGCCTTTAAAGCAGGCGATGGGACCAAATAGAGATGGTCTGCCCTTTCGGCCAGCAACGAGAGGCACTTTCTTACATCTTTGTCTTTGGACATCCCGATCATGACCGAAAAAGGGCGACCCGGAAAATGGATTTCCATGGCCTCCAGAAGCCGGGCAATCCCGGCCGGATTATGAGCGACATCAAAAATCACGTTACCAACCTGCTCAAAACGGCAAGCCGGCCTTGACTTTAGGCCAGTTTCGATGTCTTTCTCAGATAATGGATAAGGCAGGAGTTTTAAGGCCTGCCGGGCAATTGCGGTATTTTCAACATCATAAAACCCCGGCGGTACTTCGACCTTATACAAGGGGCTATGACAAGCAACTGCCTGCTCGCGGATCACAGCAAAGTCGGCCTTAGGGCCAATGACCACAGGAACGCCCGGTTTAATAATGCCGGCTTTTACATAAGCGATCTTCTCTAAGGTATTGCCTAAAAGATCTTCATGGTCGCAAGCTACCGATGTGATGATGGAAAGGATGGGATGGACGATATTGGTGGCATCGTGAAGGCCGCCGATCCCGACTTCGATAATGGCTACATCGACCTTGTGATCCCGGAAGTAATCAAAAGCGAGCAGAGTCGCAATCTCAAAAAAGAAGAGGTCTTTACTGAGTTCAAATAACCTTAAAAGTCCTAGCCTTGCGGTCTCTTCAGGGATAGGAATCCCATTAATTTGGATCCTTTCACAAAAAGAGATGAGATGGGGCGAGGTATAAAGGCCGACTTTAAGACCTGAAGATTGCAGTGCTTTTGCGATCTTGTGAGAAACTGAACCCTTTCCATTGGTTCCAGTCACATGGATCGCGGGGAAGGCTTTTTCAGGGCTTCCTAATAGAGGAGCGATCTCTCTGATGGCTTGGGCAGAATCTGGATTGTCAGAGGGCCTTTTAGAAAAAAGGTATTTGACGGCTTCATTAAAGGTCATAGAGGATGTTGAAATATCTTGTTAAATGTTTCTTCATCGACGCCGCAGCAACCAAGATCATTCTCAGGTTTAGCGCTTCCATGGAAATCGGAGCCTCCGCTCTTGATCCATCCCCTGCCATCTGCGTATTCTGCCCAAACTTTTTTAAATAAGCGGGAGTAAAAGCATTCGAGGCCATCAAACGGCAGTTTCAACAGATCTTCCACAGGAAACTCTTCCGGCAGCAATTGGGGGTGTGCAACAAAAACCTTGCCCTTCGCAGCATGGATGACATTGATTGCTTCTTCCACAGTAAAAGGCACGCCAGGGTCGTAGCACTTTCTTCCCTCTCCAATATGGTGATTAAAAGCCTCGCGAAGATTTTTGACATACCCTTTTTCAACCATGAGCTGGGCGATATGCGGCCGGCCGATGGTATTTCCGCTGGCCTTGGCTAGCAGTTCTTCATAGCTGATTGGCATGCCGGCTTTATCTAACTTAGCTAAAATTGCTAAGTTGCGCACTTCTCGTCTTTTCTGGTGCCGCTGGCACAGTTGAAGAATCCCAAGGTTTTTTAAATCAAAATCATAGCCGAGTAGATGAAGGCTGATCCCCTGAAATTCACAAGAAAATTCAACGCCTGTTCCCAAACGGATTCCCGCAGCTTTTGCAGCAGGAATTGCCATTTGATAGGCATCGATCGAGTCATGATCGGTAATCGAGAGTCCTTTAAGGCCAATTTCTTTGGCAAGTTGAATCAGTTCAGTAGGAGAAGCAGATCCATCGGAACAGGTCGTATGGCAATGTAAGTCGGCAAAATAGTTCACGTCGTTATTACTCTTATCTCCATTTCAAGGTCGCATCCTGTTTTTTCATGGACCACTTTTTTTATATGAGCAGCAAGATCTAAAACATCCTGAGCTTTAGCATCGCTTCGGTTCACGATGAAATTCGCATGAAGGAGAGAGACTTCAGCTCCCCCAATCGAAAATCCTTTGAGTCCGCTTTGTTCAATGAGGGCTCCTGCAGAAGAGTGAGCGTGATTTCGAAAAATACATCCTGCTGACATATCGCCATACGGCTGTGTTTTTGTTCTGTAATCGATGATCTTGAGCTGACGCGCTCTGGCCTCGGTTGAGGGAATAAGATGAAATCTTGCAGCAGCAATCGCACCTTTGAGAGTTTGAAAGGAAGACATCCGGTAGCCCCATTGAAGCTTTCCCTTCGGGAGAACTTCGATTTTTCCCTTCTCATTAATATAGGTGACTTCGGTGAGATATTGAAACGTTTCTCCCCCATTTGCTCCGGCGTTCATATAAACAGCTCCGCCAACAGATCCAGGAATTCCAGAGGCAAATTCAAGGCCTGCCCACCCTTTGCGGGCTGTTTGAGATCCGAGAAGTGAAAAACTATATCCTGCCCCCACATAGAAAATCCCTTTTTCTTCTTCGCAGAAGTGGATTTTGTTGAGGATGATAACGCCGTTGTATCCTTCGTCGGAAAAAAGAATGTTGGACCCTTTTCCTAAGACAAGATACCGGAGATTTTTTTCGTGACAATAAGAAATGATTTCACTGAGCTGGTCAATAGACGTGGCCTCTGTAAAATATTTTGCAGGACCACCGATGCCGAAAGTCGTAAGATCTTTAAGAGAGCGCCCTTCTTGAAACTGCATGATAGTTACTATTGAACAGCTTCAGGCTTCTTTTTGTAAAGAGCATCTAAGATGGCGTTGATAAAACTTCCGCTTTCCGCAGAAGAAAATTTCTTTGCTAGGCGCACAGCTTCGGTAATCGCCACTTTAGGAGGGACGGTTTTTGAGAAGTAGATCTCATAGACCCCCAGTCTAAGCACGTTTCTTTCAACGCGAGGAATTCGGTCAAATTCGTATTCTTTGGCTGTTTCTGAGATCATTTGATCGATCTCTTGGAGCTTTGCTTGGATTTCCTCGGAATGGGCTTTTGCAGCATACATACTTTTTTTTGTCACTTGATGGTGCTGCATCAAAATAGGGAAAGACTCCTCCTGCAATGCAGCTGTAAAGTCTGAGCTGTAGAGCAAGTGGAAAACGATCTCGCGCATTTTGTAAGGATTTAAAGCCATAAGGGCAGGTAGTATAGCAAAGATTCTATACCCAAACAACCTAAAAAGTTGGATTTTGACGGCGTCGTCAGCCACTGAATTTGAGACCCGCCTGTATCGCTCAATTTATTCAAATTGAGCTGCTTCGGCGCCGGCAAAAGCCTGGCTCAATCAACTCATTCAGGAAAATGTATTAAGTATATGATAATAAACGACTTACAAATGACTACGGAGCATCCAGGCCATTTTCTCATGAGATCCAAGGCGTCTTGCCATCAGATCGACAGTCGCCTGGTCTTTTTCTTCTTCAGCAAGGGTCGCAATTTGACGGCCGCAGCGGATCACAGCTTCGTGGTCAGAAACGAGCTGTTCAATCATTTTTTTAGCTGGGATCGGCTTAAATTCTTCTTTGATGCAGCATTTTTTGAAGGCTGAAAAA